>PLEW01000092.1 GCA_003136555.1 Planctomycetota bacterium
ACGCTGATCGCCGAGATCGTCGCCAGCCTGCCCTTCCGCATGAAGCGCAATCCGACCATCTCCCCCGCCGCCCCGGCGACGGCAGCCACCGCACCGCATCCGATGCCACGCATCGACCTGGAGCCACGCCCATGAGCCCATCCAATCCGATCTCCCGTCGCACCTGCCTGCGTGGACTCGGCGTCACCGTCGCCCTGCCGCTGCTCGAGGCACTCACGCCCAGGGGCCTGGGCGCCGGCGAGCCGGCCAAGGCGTCTTCGCCCGAACCGAAGTTCAAGCCGCCGCATGCGCCGGTGCGCATGCTGCTGATGAACCTGCCGTGCGGCACCTACCATAAGGAATGGCAGCCCGATGCCGCAGGTCCGTTGGGCGAGCTCAAGCCGCTGCTCAAGCCGCTCCAGCCCTACTGCACAGACATGCTGCTGCTCGCCAACCTGTGGAACAAGGCGGCGACCGCCGATTCCATCTCCCACTACGCCAATGAGGCGGGGTTCTACACCGGTACGGTGGTGAAGAAGACCGCCGGAGCAGATGTCGATGTCGGTGGCATCTCGGTCGATCAGCTCGCCGCACGCTGCACCAGCGCGGTCACCCGCTTCCCCTCCATCAACCTCAACATGCAGGCACCGGTGGGGGGCGTCGACAGCGGCTGGGCGAGGATGTACGACAACCAGCTGTCGTGGAGCTCGCCAACCACTCCGGTGCCAAACGAGATCGATCCCAAGCGCGCCTTCGACCGCCTATTCCGCACTCCAGGGCAGAAGGGCGAGGCGGGTGGCGCGGTGACCATGGCCTTGAGCGAGGACGACAAGAAGAGCGTCCTCGACTATGTGCTCAACGATGCCACCTCGCTGCGCTTCAAGGTGTCGGTCAGCGATCAGCGCAAGCTCGATGAANNTCGAGATCAAGGAGCTGGCCAAGGATCGCCGGGTCGATCCGGCGGCGACCCGGGCGGTCGGCCAGCTGGGCGGCATGGCGGTGGCCTTCGATGGCCGGGACCACACCAACCGCACGCGCCTGATGCTGGACATCATCACCCTCGCCTTCTGGACCGACTCGACCCGGGTGGCGAGCTTCATGTTCGGCAATGAACGCAATGACATCAACTACTCCTTCATCGACGGGGTGAAGTCCACCCATCATGAATCGTCGCACTACACCGAGAGCGCGGAGAAGCTGGTCCAGTACCGCAAGATCAACCTCTGGCACGCCGATCAGGTCGCCTACCTGCTCGGACGGATGAAGGGGATGTNNGCACCCTGCTCGACAACAGCATGGTGTTCTGGGGCGGCACCCTGAGCGATGGCAACACCCACGGCCGCGAGAACCTGCCGGTCATGCTCGCCGGCCGCGGCGGCGGGGTGATCAGGCCCGGTCGCAGCATCGTCCTGCCGAGCAAGACCCCGCTGTGCAACCTCTTCCTTACCATGATGCAGTGCCTGGGCGTCGAGAGCGACAGATTTGCCGACTCCTCCGGGGTGCTGGCGGATCTCGCCAAGGGCTGATGGGCCCTTGAGCGCAGGGGCAATTCAGTTCTTGCTGGTGAGGAACTTGAGCAGCTCGAGCGCGTCCTTCTCCGGCAGCGACTCCAACAGCCCCGGGGGCATCATCGATTGGGCGAGCTTCTGGTGCTCCTTGATCTCTGACTTGGGCACCGGGGTGGAGTCGGCGAGGGAGCGGATGACCACCGTGGTCTCGGTCTCCTTCTCCAGCAGGCCGGAGACCACCGAACCGTCCTTCTTGGTGATGACGTGCAGCTGGTAATCTTCGCCTACCACGGCATTGGGGTCGATGATATTCTCGAGGAAATAGTCGACGCCGTTGCGCCAGGAGCCACCGAGGTCGGGGCCGATCTTGCCGCCGACGCCGTTGAGGGAGTGGCAGATGGTGCAGGTACGCTGGAAGATCTCCTTGCCGTGCTCGGCGCTATAGGCCCACAGAGGGGCTTCCTGGTAGGCCTTCTTGAGGCGCGCGATAGTGACCTTGGCCGAAGCCGAGGGATCGCTGATCTTGCCCCATGACTGATCGAGGATGCGATCGATGGCGGCGTCATTGAGGCTGCGCAGCTGGCGGATGCGCAGCGCCGAGAGCTGCTTCTTGTCGAAGCTGCCGTCCTGCACCGCCGCCAGCAGAGGCGCGGCGAGGGCGGCGCGGGAGGTCAGGGTGTTCAGCGCGGAGGCGCGGTCGGGCTCGCTGAAGGAGGCATAGCGCTTGAGCAGGGCGGATGCGATCGCCGGCTCGCTCGAGCGCGACAGCAGCGGGATGACCTCCGAGCGGTATTGCGGGGCATCGAGCAGGGTGATGAACACCATGCCGGCCTGCGGGTCGCCGCTGCGCTTGAGCAGCTCGAAGGCCGAACGCCGCTCTTGCGGCGGTGTCTTCTCGTCCGCGAGCTTGGCGCGTGTGCGGGCGAGGACCTGCTGATCGCCGAACTGCACACTGAGCTGGTCGGCGATCTGCCTGGCCTCGGCCGGCCCATGGTCATTGATGCGCGCCATCTGCGCCGGCCAGTTCGCCGGCATCGGCACCGCGGCCTCGCTCCTGAGCGCGAAGGACATCAGCTTGAGCGTCTTGAGCACACCGGCGTCATCCATGGCGGCGAAGGTGGCGAGCAGCGGCTCCCGCCCCTTGGGCTGGGTCGCGCAGAACCACCTGATCGAATCGGCCAGGCTGACCAGGGGGGTCTTCTGCGCCAGGGCGAGGGCGGGAGCGGCATCTGCGGCGCAGGCGCGGGCGATGCCGAACCAGATCATCTTGGGCAGGTAGCGATCATCGGCGTCCTCCGGGTGGGCCGCCAGGGCCTCGGCGACCGACCACAGATCGTCGCCGTGCAGGAGCGGCAGCACCGAGGCGATGGCGAGGCGCACGGCTGCGGAAGGGTCCTGGGCGGCCAGCTGTGCGAGCGTCGGCACCGGGACGAGGAAGGCTGCTGGCCGTTCGGTGGCGAGCTGGATCGCCCAGCCGCGCACCGCGTCGCTCTTATCGTGCAGCGCCTGCTCCACCGTGGACTGATCGAGCTTGCCGATGACATGCAGGCACCACAGGGCGCGCAGGGTGAGGGCGGGCGCGCTGCCGGCCGAGAGCAGGTCATGGAGATCCTGGAGCGCCTTGGCATCGATGGGGCGAAGCTGCGCGCGCTCCTGCAGCAGCAGGCGTGCAGCGCGGCAGAACCAGTCGTTGTGGTGGCTCTGGGCCGCGACCAGCTCAACGTCGCTCATGACGCTGAGGTCGACCTTCCTCGGCTTGTAGGTCTTGGCATAGGAGATGCGGTAGATGCGTCCGTTGCTGCGGTCCCATTTCTCGTGGTCGGGGGTGTGGCAGTGCTGGAGATCGCACCAATCGATCATGTAGACCGCACCGTCAGGACCGGTCAGCATGTTGACCGCGAGATAGTGCGGATCCGGCACCCACATCATGTCATAGCCGGCATGCAGGGTCTCGTAGCCGGAGCCCTGGCGGACGTTCTCCTGGTGGTTCATCTGCGCGCCGAAGATGTTGTTGGTGAACACATGGTCGCGGTAGATGTCGGGCCAGTTGTCGCCCAGGTAGATCAACGTGCCGACATGCGCATGGCCGCCGAAGATCGCCCCTGAACCCGGCTTCCCCGCGCCGCCCTCGCCGTCATCGTAACGCGAGGAAGCGAGCAGGAAGTTCTTCAGCCCGGGGGCGGCCTCGATGCCGGCATTTGAGATGAAGGGCGCGTAGTTGGCATTGACCTGGTTCCAGTAGTAGCCGTTGCGCACCACGTAGCTGGTGCCGCCGCCGCCCCAGAAGCTCCGGCAATGGGTGATGAAGAGATGGCCGACCTCGTTGAAGTCGAGGCCCCACTGGTTGCTGCCGCCGGAGGCGAAGATCTCGAATTCATGGCGCAGCGGGTGGAAGCGCCAGACCCCGGCATGCATGGGGACGCGCTGGTCATTGGGGGTGCCGGGCTTGCCGATCAGGGCGCTGTTGAAGACGCCCTGGTTGCCGTACAGCCAGCCATCCGGGCCGAAGGTCAGGCTGTTGAGGGTCTCATGCGTGTCGCCCAGGCCGAATCCGTCGAGCAGCACCTCGGGGGGGCCGTCGGGGATGTCATCGTGGTTGCGGTCGGGGATGAACAGCAGCTGCGGCGCCGCGCCGACGAACACCCCGCCACAACCCACCGCCAGGCCGCTGACCAGGTTCAGGCCCTCGATGAAGACGCTGCGCTTCCTGAAGCTGCCATCGCCGTCGACATCCTCGAAGATGGTGATGCGATCCGTCCCTTTGCCCTCCGGCTGGCGGTTGGGATAGCAGTAGGCCTCGGCGACCCACATCCGGCCGCGGCTGTCGAAGGTGAAGGCGATCGGCTGGCGCACCTCCGGTTCGGCGGCGATCAGCTCGGCCTGGAAGCCATGGGTGAGCATCATCCCGGCGACCAGCGTCTGCGCCTCCGGGCAGGCGACTGTGGTCGGTCTGGCCGGGTTGGGCTCGAGATGCCAGAGCACCGGGCTGTCGTTCTGCCGGCCGCTGGGCGCCCGGGCGGCGGCGACGGTCGGGGCCTGGTCATGGAAGACGAAATCGTCGTAGTTGATATGGCCCCAGCCGCCGGTGCCCTGGTCGATGATGCGGATGAAGATGTGCTTGCCCAGCTCGCGCGTCAGATCGACCGCCACCCGGCGCATGCTCTCGCTGTCCTCGCCCGCGGCGGTGTGGAAGACCGTCCCGCTCTTTGCGTCGACCAGTTCGAGCCGGGTCTGCGTGCTGTCCCGCCCACCGCCGATGAGGAAGCTCGCCCACGGATGGGTGACGGTGAAGGTGGCCGAGGTCAGCGTGCCGGTGCCCTGATCGCCGACCTTCTCGTAGCCGCCGAGCCAATAGCTGCCGACGTGGTTGCTCGATTGGCCGGGCTTGCGCGGTGACACCGTGTCGCCCTTGATCGGCTGACCATCCCAGGCATTGCCCTCGACGTTCCAGCCCTCGAGGGTGCCGGTCTCGAAACCGAGGTTGAGCGGCTTGCCGTCATCGCCCAGCACCTGGATCCCTGCCTGGGCTCCTGCGGGGGCATTGGCCGCAGCCGTCGCCGCGCTTGGGCCCTCGCTGGTGCCCAGCTCGAGGACGTGGAGATTGCGGAATTCGATCTTCGACGGCCCGTCCCCGGCGTGGAGCTGGAAGGCGATGCGGCCTCCATATGCCGCGGCGCCGACCTGGTGGTCGTCCAAGGCGCTGAAGAGGATGCCATTGATCCACAGTTCGCTATGGGAAGCCGCCACCCGCAGATGATAGGTGTTCCAGTCATTGGCATGGATGCCAGGGCGGAAGCTGTCGGGGGTGGCGAAGGCATCGACGAAGCGCCGGCCATCCGGCGCGATCGAGACGCGCGTGCCGCGCTCGGCGATCACCGCCCGGCCATTCTCCTCGTAGACCCGGCCGAGCCAGGTGGCGCCGTCGTCGAGATCGGCCTGATAGCCAACCGCTTCGCCATCCGCGCGGCGCGCGCTGCGGTACTGGATTCCGGAATTGGCGCTCGGCAGGCCGGTTATTCGGTATTCGACCGTCAGCTCGAAGTCGTGCAGCTCGCGTGTGCTGAAGAGGAACTCGTTGCGCTCGAGGTGCGCACCGCTGGCGATCTCGCCGATGATCACCCCGCCGTCAACGCGCCAGGAGGCGGTCGAGCCTTCCCAACCCGCGAGGCTGACGCCGTCGAACAGCTTGGGCGTTGGCGCACCATCGGCACCTGGCAGGCACGCGCGTGCGCCGAAGCTGCCGATGAGCAGGAGGCAGGCTGCAGCGAGACGTGGGGTGGCGATCATGGTATTTGTCGTTTTCACGCTGGGAGTTGGTGCTGACAGGGGCAAGGCCATGCTCGGCCGGCGGCATCTGATACGGCTCGTTGGCGACAATCGTTGATATAACGTCCAATCGCCGCACATCTCTGAGACGCCGGGCTTTGGTGATTTCATTGCCTGAAATTGTGCTTTATTAATTCAGCGTGATTCTGTCTCGCTCGCTGCGGCGTCTCGCCCTGCAGCCAGCGCGGTGGCAGCTGATCGTCAGCGCGACCGTCGTGTGCTCTGCCGCGCTCCCCCGACGGTCGCGGGCCCATCTCGACCCTCGGCCTGCGCGCCGGGGTCGCCGCCACGCGCTGAGCGGTGTCGGCAACTGCGCCGCCGACCGACGGTGCCACGGTCGGTCGGCGAGGTGTGACATATTGTGACCAGAGATGACGGCGTGCCATGGACATCGATATCGTCATAAAACAAGTTACCACATATCATTGACGGAAATTCCCGAGTCCTCGGCGCACACGCCTTATTCAGGATGATCCTGCAATCGCAATTAATGACCGCCCTGCTACAATGACATCCATGGTGCCATCAGCACTCCAGGACTCATCGCCCCGTGCCCGCACGGTGCGGCAGCTGCGCAGCTGGTTGGCGGCCGGCCAGCCACCGGCGGGCGAACGCCTGCCCGCCGAGCAGCAGCTGGCGGACCGTCTGGAGGTCAGTCGTGGCACCGTGCGTGCCGCGCTGGTGGTGCTTGAACGGGAGGGGTGGGTGCGCGGCCGGCTGGTGCTCGACCAGGTGCTGCCGCAACGTCCCGCGCCCTCCGCCCTGATGGCCAATACCGTGGTCCTGGTCAGTGCGCACGCCAACGTCCCGGATCGCTACCGTGGCAGCGGCTACTCGGCTGCGGTCGATGTCGGCGCGCTGGACGAGCTGCATGCCAGTGGTCGTGCGCTCATGGCCTTGCCACCCAACGGCCTGGACGAGGCCGGTCTGTCCGAGCTCATCCACCAGCGTCCGCGCGGCGTGCTGGTGCCGATGCGCGCCTGCGAAGCCCCTGGCACCTGGCGGCTGGTGGTGGCGCTGCGCGAGGCCGGCATACCGGTGGTGGTCAACAGCGGCGAGGAGGGCTATGCCACCTGCGACCGCATCGAGCACGATCATGCCGCCGGTTCGCGCCAGCTGTGCGCCTGGCTGATCGCCCAGGGCCGCCGGCGCATCGCCTTCGTCACCACCAAGGATCGCCGATTGCACTGGGTGCAGAGCCGCATCGCCGGGGCCGATGCGGCGATGCGCAGCGCCGATTTGGCGACCCAGGAGCCGGTGTTCGTGACCGGCAGGCTCAAGGTCGAGGATCTCGCCGCCGGCGAGCGCTTCGCCGCCCGCACCAGGCTGTTCGCGGGCTACCTCGCCGAGCGGCTGCGCGGGCCCGAGCCCGTCGATGCCCTGCTGGTGGCCAGCGATGGCGAGGTCTACCCGATCGCGGCCGCGCTGCGCCTGCTCGGTCTGGTGCCGCAGCGGGACATCGCGCTGGTCGGCTACGATGGCTACTGGGAGAGCTGCCTTGACGAACGCGCATGCGAGGCGACCCAGCCGCTGGCCACGGTCGACAAGGACAATCACCGCAGCGGCATCGAGCTGGTCCGTCTGCTCGAAGCACGCCTCGGCGGCCAGCTGCCAGACGAGCCGCAGCGGATACTGCTGCCACCGCGCTTCATCACCATCCCGCCCGCCTAGCGCGGCTGCGCCGGCGGAGCGCCTGGCCGCCAATCACCCGACCTCCGGGCCGTCGCCCGCTTCGAGCATCGCCTGGACTGGCGCGAGCAGCTCCAGGGAGGCGCTCGCCAGGCGCGCGAGCTCTCCCTGGTCGAGGCCTGGATGCTGGCGCGAGGCATGGCCGACGATCTCCCCTGCCAGGCGTTGGAGCAGCGCCAGGCAGGCGGCGAAATGGCCCTCAAAGGCGGCCGCGTCCATCTCCTGGGTGAGCGAGCGGTTGAGCTCCACCATGAAGGGGATGGTCGCGACGTTGACGAAGCCGGACCCCACCGCGAGGTTGCCGCAGCCATGCCATGCGCGCAGCAGCGCCTGCATCTGGCCGTTGAGCCGGCCGGCGCGCTTGAGGGTGCGGCGGATGCGCAGCAGCATGGCGATGTCGGTCAGGCGATCATGGAAGAACAGCGATGCCGTCACCGACCAGTAGTAGGCCCAGTCCCAGATGATCTTGAACGACATCACCTGGGCATTGCCATAGATGGGATACTGCCCTTCGAAGAGGGTGAGGTTGCTGGTGAACAGATGGAGGTAGAGGTTGTTGTAGGCTGCCACCGGCTCAACGATCGCGCTGCCGGCAAGGTCCTTGAGGATGAGGTCGCTGGTGAGGGTGTTGCCCATGGCGATGTAGTCGCTGCCGGGCGAATAGAAGGGGTCGAGGAAGGCGCAGGCCTCGCCGACCAGGGACCAGCGGTCGGTCGAGAAGGCGGTGTCGCAGGAGAAGGAGTAGTCCTTGAGGAGACGGAAGTCCTGGAGCACCTCCCGCCTTCCGCGCAGCATCTCGGCGCATTGCGGTTCATGGCGTTCGAGCCAGTCGCAGGCCTGGTCGTGGGTGGACATCGCCTCTAACGAATGCAGGGCGGCGTCCACGACGATGCCGACGCTGGTCGACCCCGATCCCAGGGGGATGAGCCAGACCCAGTACCCGGGCCCCATCAGATGATTGGTGCTCAACCACCGTCGCCGTCCGCCATTGCGCTCCTGCCAGGAGGACGAACTGGACCAATCGTCGATGTCGATGCGCTCGGCATAGCGGAACCACACCGCATGGGCATGATGGCCATTCTTCTTCTGCAGGCCCAGCCGGCGCTTCAGCAGCGCCGATCGGCCGCTGGCATCGATCAGCCAGCGGCAGCGCAAGGGGCGCTCGTGACCAGCGACGTCCCTGGTGGTGATGCCATGGCTATCACCCGCCTTCCCCAGGTCGATGCCGGTGATGCTGGTGGAGTGGTGGAAGTCGGCGCCGAGCCGCAGCGATTCCTGGCCGAGGGCGTTCTCGAAGCGGCCACGGTCGAGCTGGAAGCTGCCGGCCGGGAAGTAGGCGTTGGTCCCGAATTCGAGCCGCCGTGCGATGTCATGGTTGCCGTGGGCGGAGAAGAAGAAGCGCAGGCCCAGCTTGGGCAATTCCGCCTGCTGGAGGTGCTCGCTGAGCCCGAGCACCTGGGCAAAGTAGCGTGCGCCGACCTCGACGCTGGATTCCCCCACCTTGTGCGCGGCCTCCGGCAGCGGGTGCGCCTGCTTCTCGATGATCGCGATGGTGGTGGCGCTGCGCTGGCGCTTGAGCTGGATGGCGAGGGAAAGCCCGGCCAATCCCCCGCCCATGATGGCGACGTCGTAGAGCGCGGGAGCGGGCATGTGGGTGGCACCTTGCGGACTGGCGGCACTGTGCCGCGATGCCGCGATCGCGCTGATCACGGTCCGCTGCACTCTATGCATTCGCTCGGGCATGCCAGGACCTCCCCGACAGCATGCCGCCCGTCACTGCCACGCAGCGATCGCTGCGCGATCTGCGTGGGCCGGGCCGGCATGCGGCGATGCAGGGTAGCGCTGAGGACGGTGGCTGACCGTCACCGTCCGGCGGTGGGGAGGATTTCCGGTTGTTGGCGCTCGGCGGTAGTTACCTGGCCCGCGCTGGAGTGACGGCAGGATGCTCCGGCCACGCCGAGAGCATGCCATCCCTGCAGACCGGACCACGATGGACGTCTGGAGACTCGCACATGCATGTACGCGCGTTGACTGCCAGCGGAGTGATCACGGCTCCACTGCCAATCGCCGCCCGGGCTGCAGGCATCCTGCCCGCTGCCGCACTCCAGTCACCGGGCCATGCACCGAGCGCGCCTGCAGACATCGGACGGGCAGGACATTGATCTCCTGCCGCACAGCGCAGCCATGACGGCCCCTCCGCTGCGCCCCCAGCGTCGTGGCATGCGCCGCACGCAGGTGTGGGATGCGATCTGCGTCATCATCTGCCTGATCGCGATGCTGGTCGGCGTCCGCTCCATCGTTGGCGGCATCGCCACCCGGCAGCCGGCACCGATCACCGCCGGTGTCTGCATGGCCATCATCGGCGGCATCGGCGTGATCAACCGACTGTCCTACCGCCCGCTCTACACCCTCTCGGATGAGATCCCGTTCTTCTTGGCCTTCCAGCGCCGACCATGGCTGCTGGTCATCTGCCTCGCCTGCGAAGTCATGGCATTCGAAAGCTATTTCATCTGGCCGTCGGCGTCAGGCCCCTACTGGTAAGCGATCTCGGTCATGCCGCGACATGCGGCTCAGGACTTCCGATTAATCGCCCGCGTGGGTAGTTACCATCAACGTGAACAGGTCGCATCTCCTATGATCGAATCCGCGGATGACCGGCTGAGTGCATGGGCTTCCGGGATCTGCCCCGGAGCCGAGGTGGCCCTTGCCTGGAGCGATGCCCCGGCGGACAAGCGTCCACGCGTGGTATGCTATCTGCTCGAGCTCGCCGCCGCGCCGCCCTCGCGTCCGATCAGCTCTGGTCGTGGCGCAGCGCTGCAATATGCCGCCCGCTACCTGATCACGACGGTGTCCGCCGACCGCCGCGACGAGCACCGCCTGCTCGGGCTGCTGATCGCCTCGGCGCTCGATCATCCGGATTTCGATGTCGATCTGGCTGGACTCTCATCCGCGACCTGGATCGCGTTGCACCAGGTGCCGCGCCCCGGGTTCATCATCCAGGTGCTGCTGCGACGCGAGCGCGCCGAGCCCACCGGGCACCTGGTGCGCGAGCTGGTAGTCCAGGACGCGGTGCTGACCGGCCTCGCGGGACAGGTCGTCGGTCCTGCAGCCCGCCCGCTGGCAGGCGCGCGCCTGGAGATACCGGCGATGAACCGCTCCACCTATACCGACCAGCGTGGCCGCTTCACCTTCCCGGGCATCCCCGCAGATCCGCTGCCCTCGCTGATGCGCGTCCTCGCCCGTGGACGCCAGCTGGAGATCGATCCCTCCCGCCTCATCGCCAAGGACCGCACCCTCACCATCACCTTCCCCATCACGGAGACTTGATATGCCCACTTACACCACCCCCGGCGTGTACGTCGAGGAGGTCGCGTCAGGACTGCGGCCGATCCAGGCCCTCGGCACCAGCGTGGCTGGATTCGTCGGACTCGCACCCAACCCCGCCGCCCATGTCAAGGAGGCGGTCCGGATCGAAACCTGGTCGCAATTCCTGCGCGAGTTCGTCACCGACAAGAGCGCCAGCACGCCGTTGGCGACGGCGGTCCATGGCTTCCTGATCAACGGCGGTGCGACCGTCTACGTCGTCAACACCGGAACCAACGGCGCCCTCGCCGATGCCCTCGGCGCGCTCGAGCGCATCGATGAGGTCGCCATCGTCGCCGCACCCGGCCTGACCGATCCGGCCGCCTACGATGCGGTGCTCAGCCATTGCGAACGCCTGCGCGACCGGGTGGCTGTCCTCGATGCCCCGGGCGAGGTGCCGAGCATCGATGCGCTGACCCAGGTCGGCCTGGTCGAGCTCGGCAAGGCGAAGAAGGATGGAGATACCCCGGCCGCCACGTCCACCAAGGACAAGAAGGGCTTCCGTCCGCGCCTGTCCCAGGGCGGCTACGGCGCGGTCTACTTCCCCTGGATCACCATCAGCGATCCGTTGAACGGCACGCTGGTCGAGGTCCCGCCTTCGGGCCACATCGCCGGCATCTACGCGCGCACCGACAGCACGCGTGGCGTCAACAAGGCTCCGGCCAACGAGAGCATCCGCGGCGCGGTGGGGGTGAGCTATGCCGTCACCAAGGAGGAGCAGGGGACGCTCAACCCGCACGGCATAAACTGCATCCGCGCCTTCAGCAGCGGCGGGGTGATGGTGTGGGGCGCACGCACCCTGGACGATGCGGCGAGCGAGTACCGCTACGTGCCGGTGCGCCGCTTCGTGACCATGGTCTCGGGCTCGCTCGAGCAGGCGCTGCAGTGGGTGGTGTTCGAGACCAACCACGAGCCGCTGTGGAAGGCCATCCGCCGTGACATCTCCGCCTTCCTCACCCTGCTCTGGCGCAGCGGCATGCTGCGTGGCGAGACCGCCGAGCAGGCCTTCTTCGTCAAATGCGATGCCGAGACCAACCCTGAGGATGTCATCTCAGCCGGCCAGGTCGCGATCGTCATCGGCCTCTCGGTCGTGCGTCCGGCAGAATTCGTCGTCATCCGCATCAGCCAGACGGCGGGTGCCCCATCCACTGATTCCAAGTAGCCTCCAAGGAGCCATCCATGCCCTCGACGTCCACTCCGCAGGTCGGCGACAGCCCCGACCCATTCCGTTCCTACAGCTTCACGCTCAACATCCAGGGCGTGGTGCAGGGCCATTTCACCCAGGTGAGCGGCATGCAGATCGACATCAAGCCGATCCGCTACCGCGAAGCCGGCAATGCCCAGATCATCCACCAGCTGCCCGGCCTGGTCGACTACGGCCTGGTCGAGCTGCGCTATGGCCTGACCACGTCGCAGGAGATGTTCGACTGGCTGATGACCGGCGTCAAAGGCGCGGTGCTGCGCAAGAACATCTCGATCATCATGCTCGATGATGCGGGCGTGAATCACCTCACCCAGTGGGATCTCGGCAATGCCTGGGTGAGCCGCTGGAATGGCGCGGTGCTCAACGCCCTGACCTCGGAAGTGGCCTTCGAGTCGATGGCCCTCGCCTTCGATACCCTCGAGCGCGTCTGACCGTGCGCCGTCGTCTCCTCCACCGCTTGACCTGCAGCCTGCTGAGGCGGCTGAACGACTGGAGTTCCCAGGCGCTCAGACGTCTCGAGCAGAAGCCGGGCAACGCCGCCCCGGCGGTCGAGGAGCCGAGCTACGCACCGACGTCATGGGGCGGTCCGCCCGGCCATTGGCTCGAGCGGGTGGCCATGCAGGCGCCCTGGTTCCTCGAACGCCTGGCCAGCCAGGGCGCCCTGCCAGGCGCGCCTCCGCTCCAGCCTGGCGCTCCTGGCGCCGGTCAGCGTGCGCTACGGCCGGATGGCGCTGCGCACGACGCCACGGTGCGGACGCAGCCGCTCAAGCATCCGCAGGGCGACCGCCGGACGCCACGGCACCTTCTGAGCTTAGGCGGTCAGCGCCGCGCCGTAGTGGATGCTCGTCGCCCTGCTGCCATCCCGGCTGGAGGACGGGGAGGATGGGTCGTGCCCGGTGGTTCGACCAGCACCACGCCCGTTCCCGCTCCTGCGGCGCCCACTCCGCTGGCGGGCGGCGGCGTTGCATTCCAGCAGGAGGGTCCTGCCGAAGCGCAGACGGCACTGACGAGCAGTGCTGAATCTGAACCAGCGGCGCAGCCGGTCGGGGTCGGTCCGCGGCCCGCCGGCGCACTGCGGCAGCGGACGCCCCTGGCGCATCCCCCGGTGTCTCGCGGAGCCAGCGATGCGGGGCACCGGCGCGGCCTCGGCGATGAGCAGCACGGTCCACGCCCGTCAGCGCCAGGTGCGCTGGTCTGCGCACCGCCTGAGCACGCCCGCTTGCCCGCTGGAGCGCATGCCGAATTCCAGGCCGCTCGCATACCACCTCCGGTGCTGCGTGGCGAACCGGTGGCAGGGCTCGATGCATCGCCGACTCCGCCGCTGCACCGCGCCTGGCATCCGGCGACGGACGCGCAGACGCCTCATCCGTCCCAGCCATCTCTGCCGTCCCAGCCATCCTTGCACCATGCATCCGACGCGGTTGACGTCGCTGCGGCGACCTCCCATGCCACCGCCATGCAGGCGATGCTGGCGCGGCTGCGCTCGCCCGCCTGGCAGCCCGGGCAACCAGCACTCCTGGCAGCAGCAGGTCCGACCTCGATCCGCTACGCCGAGGCCCTGGAGGGGGAACCGCCAGCAATTCGCTGGCCTGAGCTGCCCGAGGCCTCCGCGCCGGAGCATCCCGCACGGCCTGCCGCCGAGCGGGCGCGCACCGATGCCCGGGCGGAGCACTGGCCGGAACTGCCTGCTGCGCAGGAGGGGGCCGATGCCTTGCACTCTCTCATCGAGGCCTGCGAGCGCCATCTCGCCGACCGCCGACGGCTCGATGGCGAGCAGCGGGGGATCGCATGGAACGCGTAGTCTTCGTGGTCGAGGAGACCCAGGAGCACATCCGCTGCCTGCTCAATCCCGAGGGGCTGGATATCCGCCGCCGAGCCGGAGTCGAGAGCCGTCGCTACCTGGGCGGGAGCTTGTCGGGCAGTGGCCTGAGCGATGAGCCGCTGCTGTGCACCGGCGGCGGCGCCACCGAGCTGCGGCTGGATCTGCTCTTCGATACCGATCTGGACGACTCCACCAGCGCGATCGAGGATGTGCGCGACCTCAGCGGTCCGCTGTGGCGGCTCACCGAGACCAGCTGGCGTGCCGATGGCGGACCGTCGCTGCCAATCGTCCGCCTGCTCTGGGGCAAGCAGTGGAACATCCCCGGCGTGGTGTCCGCGGTCGCGGAGCGGCTCGATTGCTTCACCCCCGGAGGCATGCCGCATCGCTCCTGGCTGCGCATGCGCTTCCTGCGCGTCGATGAGCCGGGGAGCACCGCGCCGGTGGCGGATGCGGCCGCAGACGATGACCCCACCGCCCCCACCGGCGACGATCTGCCGTCGTTGGATTTCGACGATGACGATGGCGCCGCGATGCCCAGCCATGAGCTGGTCGGCGACGGCAACGGCGACGGCGAACGCCTCGACGCCATAGCCGCGCGCTATTATGGCGATCCGGACTACTGGCGCGTCATCGCCCACTGCAACGGCATCGATGATCCGCAGCACCTCCCGCGCGGCACCGTCCTGCGCCTGCCGCCGGCGCCGCTGGTGGCCCGCCGTCTGATCGACAACGACGATGACAGCGGTCAGGAGGCCTGATGCAGAGCCTGTGCGCAGCCACCAGCATCGACCTCACCGTCGCCGGCGAACGCCTGGAGGGCGGCAGGCTGCGCGCCCTCAGCCAGGTGCGGGTGCAGCAGCGCCTGCAGGCGCCGGCGCTGTGCGAGCTCACCTTCGAGATGGATGCCTCAGGGGAGGTGGATGTGCCGTTGGCGGTCGGAGACGCCTTCAGCATCGTCGTCCAGGGCAGCGATCGCGAGCTCTTCAGCGGCGAGGCGACCGCGGTCGAGCACCGCTATCGGCGCGGCAGCCATGAGATCCGCGTGCGTGGCTACGACCTCCTGCATCGGCTGCGCAAGCGCCAGCCGCTGCGCGCACATGTCGCGATCAGCCTGGAGAGCCTGGCGCGCCATCTGGTCGCCGATCTCGGCCTCGAGATCATCGCGCCATCCCCTGGTCCGACATTCGATCGCGTGCTGCAGGCCCAGCAGAACGACTTGGAGCTGCTCGAGGAGATCGCCGAGCGCAGCGGCCGGTATTTCGTCCTCGATGGGACGCGGCTCCGTCTCCTCGACCTCGACGGCCAAGGCGAGGGCATGACGCTGACCCTTGGCGCAAACCTGCTCGAGGCGACCATCGAGGTCAATGGCGATCCGGCCTGCCGCAGCGTCTCGGCTCACGGCTGGGACCCCCAGCGTGCGCTCGCGCGCCGTGGCTCGGCGGACTCCGCCCGGGTCGGCTGCACGGTGAGCGCGCACGCGCCCCCTGCGCTGTTCGGCGCGGATGGCCAGGTGCATCTGACCGGTGCCTGCGTGCAGGACGAGCACCAGGCCGATGCCCTCGCGCAAGGGTCGCTCGATCGCCGCATCGCCCAGGAGGTGGTGCTCCGTGGCATTGCGGAGGGGGACCCGGACCTGCGCCCCGGTGCCATCGTGCAGGTCGATGGGGTCCAGCCCGAGCACCAGGGCCGCTTCGTCCTCACTGCCGTCACCCACTGCCTGGATGCCCGGCGCGGCTACCTCTGCGAACTGGACTCCGCCCCCCCTGCGCCGCGCCCCCGTGCGCTCAGCCGGATGGCCTCGCTCGGCACGGTGCTGCGCATCGATGACCCGGAGAAGCTCGGCCGCATCCAGGTCGCCCTGCCGGCATGCGGGGGGCTTGAGAGCGGCTGGCTCGAGGTGCTCAGCGTCGGCGCCGGCACCGGCAAGGGCCTGGTGGCGCTGCCGGATGTCGACGATCGCGTGCTGGTCCTGTTCCCGGAAGGCGATCCGTCGCGCGGGGTTGTCCTGGGCGGCCTGTATGGCGGCGACGGACCGCCCGAGAGCGGCATCGAGGGCGGCAAGGTCCGCCGCTATTCCCTGCGCACGCCAGCGGGCCAGCGCCTGACCCTCGACGACCAGCATCAGCTGGTGCGCTTCGAGAATCGCGCCGGCAGCTTCGTCGAGCTGAGCGACGCCCACATGCTGTTGCATGCCCATGCCGTGCCCCTGACCTTGGAAGCACCGGGCCAGACGGTGACCATCCGCGGCGGGCTGATCGATTTCGAGAAAGGCTGACCGATGAAGCTGCTCAGCGAGGACGCACGTCTGATCTGCGCGCACCAGCTCGGTGGGGTGGGCCTGGCTCCGCTCCAGGATTTCGTCCGCGTCGCCGGTCGCCGCCTGCTGGTGGAGCACGATCCCGAGGCCCGGCCGATCTCCGGCTGCCCCAACGTCGGCGCAACCATCAAACCGTGCACCGCGACCCTCAAGGCGACCAGCGGGTATTCCGAGCTGATCCGCATCGCTGGCAGGCGCGCCTGCCTGGATACCGTGACCGGCCTGACCGACGGGACGCCCCCGGGGATGGTGAAGTACACCGTCCGGCTGCCCGGGCAGGATCTGCTGGAGGAGCGCGCATGACGCGGTCGCGAACCCGTGCCTGGCGCTTCGGCCTGCCCTCGGCAGCCGATGGCGCGCTCGGCCTGTCGCTCGGCAACCGCGGCGATGTGATGATGGTCGACGGCGATGCGTCCATCCATCAGGCGATCCTGCTCCTGCTATCGACCTCGCCGGGCGAACGGGTGATGCGCCCGACCTACGGCTGCGACCTCAGGCGGCTCGCCTTCATGCCCAATGACGAGACCACCGCCGGTCTGGCCATCCACCACGTGCGCCGGGCGCTCTCCCGCTTCGAGCCGCGCATCGACGTCCTCGCCGTCGATGCCCAGGCCGATGCCGCGGATGGCGAGCGCTTGGACATCCGCATCGACTACCGCGTGCGTTCGACCCTGCGCACCGGCTCCCTCTCCGTGTCGCTCGCGCTCTTCTCAGGACACCTGCCATGACCCTGCCATCCCTGTGCCTCGATGATCGCACCTACGACCAGCTCCTCAGCGATGCGCGCGACCAGTTGCGGGCCAGCTGCCCCGAGTGGAGCGACGCTTCGCCGTCTGATCCGGGCATGGTGCTGCTGGAGCTGTTCGCCTACCTGACCGATCAGCTCATCTACCGCGTCAATCGCCTGCCCGACAAGGTGTACGTCGAGTTCCTGCGCCTGATGGGGGTGACGCTCACCCCTCCTGCTGCGGCCCACGTGCGGCTGACCTTCACCCGCGCCACCGCCTCTGACCAGGTGATCGCCATCCCGCGCGGCACGCGGGTCGCCGGCGACCGCGCCGATTCCAGCGGCGATGCGCCGGTGTTCATCACCATGCATGATGCCGCCATCAATGCCGGCGCCAGCGAGGTCCTGGTCGAGGCGGCACATGGCCAGCTGATCGAGGGCGAGATGATCGGGGTCTCGGATGGCAGCGCCGGCCAGCGCTTCGCCGTCGCGCATGCACCCATCGTGCTGCCGAGCGGCGATGCCCTCGATCTGGTGATAGCGGTCGAGGTGAGCGCAGAGGAGCTGCGCGGCGACGAACCCGCGATCCTCAGCCGGGGGGTGCGCTACCGCCTGTGGCGCGAAGTCGAGGACTTCACCGGCCATGCCCCGGATGCCAAGGTCTACATCGTCGATCGCATGGCGGGCGAGATCCAGTTCGCGCCTTCCGCCCGCCTGCGCGATGCCTCCGGCCGGCTCAAGGCGCGCGCCGAGGCGCTCGCCGGGATCCCGCCGGCGAAGCGCCGCATCATCGCCAGCTACCGCAGCGGTGGCGGACCTTCCGGCAACGTCCTGGCTGGGCGGCTGAAGGTGCTCAAAGATGCGATCCCGGGGATCAGCGTCGTCAATCGCGAAGCGGCCGTCGGCGGCGCCGCGGCCGAGGATCTCGCCAATGCCCTGATTCGCGGACCAGGCGAGTTCTACTCGCTCAAGCGCGCGGTCACTGCCACCGACTATGAACTGGTCGCCTGCCGAACCGGTGCAGCCTCGCGGGCAAAGGCCTTCGCGAGCGCCGAGCTCTACCGTTTCGCCCAGCCGGGGACGGTCGAGGTGCTGCTCGTCCCGCCGATCGGTGCGGATGCAGGTGCGAATGAGCGCGTGCGCGCGGAGTCGCTGCGTGCACGGCAGTCAAGCGTGGCCTGCCAGACGGTGGCGGATGCGCTTGCCGAATGCCGTCCGCTCGGCTCCGCCTGCGTGGTGCACTGGGCACCCTGCAAGACCGTGCAGGTGCGCATGCGGGTGGTGGTCCAGGACGAGCTCGATACCGCCGCGGTCAAGGCCGACATCCTCGCGCAGCTGCACGCCCGCATCAATCCGCTGCCGGTCAAGCCTTACCTGGGGTGGGAGTTCGGCGAGGCGCTGCGCGCCTCGCACCTCTACGACCTGGTCCTCGCCAAGCCGGGAGTCCGCTATGTCGATCAGCTGGTGCTGGTGGTCGATGAGGTGCCAGAGGCGCGGGTCGCGACGATCTCCGCCGACGCCTTCCATCCGCGCACCTGGTATGCCGCCGCCGCCGATCGCCTGTTCATCACCCAGGACGATGGCGATGGCTGGCAGCTGCTCGGCGCCTTCCAGGACGAGCGTGTGGCGCTGATCGCCTCGGATGCGCGCCAGCCCGGCCTGCTGGCGGTGGTTGCCCACCTCGAGGCCGGCTCGCATGTGCTGACCTCCAGCGATGGCGGGGCGAGCTGGGTGTCGCGGGCGCGCACCGCCTTCAGCATTGCCGCGCTGGCCTGGGCCCAGCGCGACGGGGTTTCCACCCTGTTCCTCGCCACCGATGTCGGGCTCTACGAGCTCGCGGTGCAGGAGGGGGCGGTGCCGATCCAGATCCTGGTCGATCCCGCGAAGCAGGATATGGGCTTCTACAGCGTGGTGGTGCACCAGGAGCGCGGGCTGATGGTGGTGATGGTCGCCGCCACCAGCCTCGGCGGCATCTTCATCTCCTCCAAGGGGGGAGCGGTGAACAGCTTCCAGTCCATCGGTCTGAGCGGCGAGGATGTGCGCGTGCTGGCGGTGGCGAAGGATGGGCCGCGGGCGTTCCTGTGGGCTGGGCTGGCCGCGGTGGGCAATGAGAATGGCAAGGGCTGCCTGTGCTGCGAACTGCGCAATGACGGTCAGCTGGGCGTCGAAGGCTGGCGCTGGGCGAACAAGGGCTGGAATGGCGGCAGCGTGCATGCGCTGGCCTTTTCCGGCCAGCAGGTGTTCGCCGCCTCGCACCGCTCCGGCATGCTGATCCTGGATGCCTCCGCGACCGACCCGGTGTGGCAGGTGCCCGGGGTCGATTGCGGGCTGCCGCTGCGCGACGTCGGCCGTCTCCATCCCGTCGATGCCATCGCCATCGATCCGCGCGGCTCCTTGCTGATGGCCGGCGGCATCCAGGGCATGTTCCGCTCGGCCAAGGGTCGCGGCCGCTTCGAGACCTGCTCGCGCCGCGAATTCACCGACAAGGTCACCATCCCGGCGACCAGCCTGCTCATCAGCGGCGATCATCAGATCGAGGTCCAGACCGCTGACGATGCCCAGGGCGAGGGGCTGACATGAGGTGGCTGTCCCGACACCACCCCGGTGGGCTGCCGCCGGTGCGAAAGGCCGATCATGAAGCCTGAAGCGAGCGCCCGCCTGCTGCCTGAAGTCATTCGCCAGGGCATGGGCCCCGGTCAGCTGCTGGACGGCCTGCTGGCGTCGATGGCCGAGCTGCACCGTCCCTGCGAGGATATCCTCGATCGGCTGCAGGCGATCTGCGATCCGCGCGCCGTGCCCGAGCGACTGCTGCCCTTCCTCGCCCGCTGGGTGCGCTTCGATGGCCTGTGCGATGAGCGCGCACAGCGACGTGGCCGGCATCCGGGGATCGAGGACGCCGGGCACCTGCGCGAGCTGATCGCCATCGCCGCCGAGCTGGCGCATGCGCGCGGCACCGCCGTCGGCCTGCTGCGCTTCCTCGCCCTGGCGACCGGCATCACCGGCTACCGCATCGAGGAGCAGGTGCGTGACGACCAGGGGGCCATCCGCCCCTTCCATCTGCGCCTCATCGCCCCCGCCGCGGCCCGGCGGCAGCATGAACTGGTGCTCCTGGTGCTGCGCATGGCCAAGCCGGCGCACGTGACCTGCGACCTGCTGTTCGCATGAGCATGTGATGGCCAGGCTCCTCGTCGTGACCTGCGGCACCAGTACCGTACCGGCCTCCCATGGGGTGGCGGCAGAGTGCTCGTTCACCATCAGCAACCAGGCGCCTGCACCGGTGACGGCGCAGCTGCGGGTGCTGCCCCTCGATGCCCCGATCGCTAGGTGGTTCGAGCTCACCGGGGGGGAGCATCTCACCCTGGGAGCCGGCGAGACCAGGCAGGTGGCCATCCGCATCCTCCCGCAGGCGATGGGCGACTTCCTCTTCCGCCTCGATGCCACGCCGACCGCCCCCGCCGGCGAACGGACCATCGGCCCGAGCGTCACGCTGCAGGTCGCCATCGGGGAGTACCGCCACCAGTCGTCAGCACGGCCGTTCCCCTGGCTGATGGTCGCCGTGATCCTGCTGCTGCTGGCGCTGGCGGGCGGGGCTTTCTGGTTGCACGAGCGGTCCAGCGCAGCCTCACCAGCTGCGCCGTCCGGTGGTTCCCCGAGCGGGCGCGACGAGCGCACGCATGCCGATCCGCACGACCAGGCGCGCGCCGAGCAGACCACCCCGGAACGCATCGGAGCGCAGTCAGTGGAGGCCACCGAGACGGTGGACAAGGCGGGGCAGGCAGAGCGGGCGGAGACGGCGGAGAAGGCCGAGAAGTCAGAGAAGACGCCCAGCGCCGCGCCGGACGCGCACCCGGACTCTGCGCTCCGGGAGCAGACGGACCATCCTGCCGATGAGCCCGCCGCCATGGCGGAGGAGCAGCAGGCCGAGACGCTGGCGCGTTCCTGGTTCGCGTCGTGGCGGCAGCTGGAGATCGATTCCATGGTCCGGCTCTCGCCCCCGCCGTTCCAGTTCGACCAGGCCGGCGTCGCCACTAGCGCCGCCACCGTCGCCGAGGTTCATCGTCGCTACCTCGCCATCTCCACCTCCGCCGAACGCGCCACCATCGCCCGCAGCGAGCTGGTCGCGGTCGCCATCAGCCCGGCGGAGCGGCCGTCGGCTGAGGCAGCCATCAGCCGCGCCGGGGTGCGCCAGGCCGACCTGGTCGCCACCGTGAGCGTGCGTGCGGGCGACCAGGCCCAGACCATCACCCTCTTCCTGCGCCGATCACCATCCCTGCACCTGATCGGGATGAGCCGCTGACCGTTCCAGGCCACAGCCACCACCAACCGGAGGCACCCATGCCCACAGACGCCGCACCGCATTCCTTCGCCATCGACTGCCCGACCACCTCCATCCAGCTGGACGCGAGCGGGCGTGGCAGCGTGGTGCTCACCATCACCAATACCAGCGCCGCCTCCATCGACGGCCGACTGCGCCTGGCGGGCGCTGGCACCAGCCCGGCGACGGAAGCCTGGTTGACCATCAGCGACCCGGCGGAGAGCCGCTACAAGCCCAACGAATCCAAGCGCTTCTCTGTCGCCATCAGCGTCCCCCCCAGCCAGGCCGATGGCACCTTCCTGTTCCGCGCCGAGACCTATGCGGTCGCCAATCCCAACGAGGATTTCACCAGCGGACCGGAGATCAGCATCACCGTCAAGCGGGCAGCAGCACCGGTGCACAAGCATGTGCCGCTGTGGATCCCCATCGCCGCGGTGGTCGCGGTGCTGGTGATCGCCGGCGTCATCATCGCGGTGGTCAGGTCGCACCAGGCCACCGCAGCGGAGAGCTCCGAGGCGAGCGAGCCGTCAGCACCTGCCAAGGGCGAGGCACCATCCAGTGGTCCTGCCAAGGCCACGCTGCCGGAGCACCCCTCGGCCAAGCAGGAGCAGGAAAGGCCGGAGACGGCCAAGTCCGAGCAGGAGGAACCTGCAGCCAAGCAGGGCACCATCCAGGTGCATCCTGGCAACCTCATCGATCTCGCCGCAGCGAAGGAGCTGCCGGCCAGCGAGCGCGGCGAGGCGGATCTGGCCTATGCGGCAGTCGTCGGTGGTCACCTGCTCGAGTGCGAGGGCGCTGCGCGATTCGCCCTTACCCAGGGCGTGAGCGAGGCGGATTGCCGCACCGCCCTGCTGCACGCCAGCCTGACCAGCATCCGGCTCGACCAGCTCAAGCCGGCCGAATTGCTGGCCTGCAGGACCAAGCAGGGCGACATCTGGGTGATCCGCATCCTTGCCGAGCCGAACGGTCCGGCGGCACTGCTGGAGCTGCACTACCAGCTGGTGGTCGCCGCAAAGTCCAAATAGCCCGGTCGTGCGGCGGGATGCCCGGCATCCCGCACCGCGTGCGTCCATCCCCCCCCTGCCGAGCGAGCCATGTCGACACGCGTCCTGCTGATCATCGTCATCGTGGTGATCGCCCTGGCCATCACCTCGGCGATGATCGGCAGCCATAACCACAGCAGCGCAACGGTGAATCCCAATGATGCCAGCTGGCAGCCGGCATGGATGCGCGGCGGGATGGCCTGGCTCTCGGCAGCCAGCCCGCAGCGTCCCATTGCGCTGGCGCTGATCGCTCCCGCCGGCGCCATCGCCCCCGCCTCGAGGACGGTGACGCTGCACAGCGGCGGCAAGCCCTTGACCCTGACCATCAGCAAGGCCGCCGCCACCAGCACGCCCCTGCGCATCACCCTTTCACTGGCCAACCAGCGCACCCCCGTCCCAGCTGGCGCGCCGACCCTGGTCGAGATCGCCTATGCCATCACCGACGGCGCTCCGCCGGCGGGAGTCAAGGCCGAGCAGTCGGCGACGCTTCCGGTCAAGCCCTCCAAGCCCCCGGCATCGGGCGCGGCCGAGCCCGCCAATCCTTGGCAGGTCGTCCTGGTGGTCTATCCGGGGCGCGGCGCCCAGCTCACCCTGAGCGCGACCGCCGGCCAGACGCTGGAAGTCGGGGTGAACTAGACGCCGGTGGCCCACACGCCAGGCATCCGGGCTTGACCCTGGCGATCGGCGCTCTCAGGACGACTTGACCACGTCCAGGGCCTTGACGATGGCCGGCAGCGACGCGATCGCCAGGACCACCGCCCAGATGATGACCAGGATCAGGACGATGATCCCCGCCACCGCGTCGGTGATGCTGACGATGGGGGTCGGCACGATGTTCTGCAGGAAGCTCACCACCACGTTCGCCACCAGGGAGGTAATGATGATCAGGACCAGGCCCTTGTTCTGCAGGAAGCGCTGATGGGCGAGGGCGAGCGCTGCGCCGGCGACCAGCTTGAGGGTCAGGGCGAGCGCCAGGATGGCCTGGGCGGAACCGGTATCGAAGGCGCCATACAGCGCCAGGTAGGCGATCGTGCCGAAGGGGACCGCGAGGAGCAGGGCGATCATCATCAGCAGCAGCATCACCGTGGCGATGACCAGCACGATCGCACCCAGGATGGCGATGATCGCGACGATCAGGGTGGCCACTCCCTGGAGCTTGGCATGCAGGCGGTTGCCGATCAGCATCGCGGCACCCATCAGCACGATGGTGAACAGCAGCAGGCCATCGAGCAGGGCCAGGCAGGGGATGCCGGCGCCGGGCGGATGCGCTGGCTGGCCATGGGCGACGGTGACCAGCAGGGCGGCGCACTGGTTGGAGCCGGCCTCCAGGATCACCACCAGGAGCAGGGCGAGCGCGGCGATGACGAAGAAGGGCAGACGCAGGCGTTCCATCGGCTATCCGTGCGTACAGCGGCCAGCGGCGCCAGCCACCCTCATTCGATCTGGCCGGGCTGGATGGCGTTCACGCCATCGCGGTAGATCAGCGCCAGGACCATCAGCACGCGGATGCGCTTGCGCTTCGAGAGATGGCTGAAGAGGCTGCGGATGCCGGCGACTTCGAGGTCGAGGCTGATGCCCTGGCGGCTGGCGAGCTGGGCGAGCGACGCGAGGTCGTCCTGATTGATCTTGGTCTGCATCCACGCGGTCAGCGCATCGGCGGCACGGGCGATCAGGGTGCGCACCTGGCGGTCGCTGAGCTGCCAGCGCCTGGCCAGCTCCTCCTGGGTCAGGTCGTCCATCAGCCAGGCGTGCAGCATCGCCACGCCATGGGACAGCTGCGGCAGCGCCTCGATGGCGAAATGCTCGTATACCTGGCGGGCATATTGCAGCAGTCCATCGACCAGGATCTGCGAATCCTCATCGGCGCCGCGCGAATCGACCACCGGCCGCTGGGTGGTCGAACCGGCACGCAGGCGATCGAAGTAGAAGTTCCGGATCGCCGCCTTGAAGTAGGGCCTGAATGGACGCTGGGAATCGTAGTTGAGGATGATGTAGGTCTGCAGCTTGATCAGCGTGTCATGGGTGAGGTCGTCGAGATCCTGCTCCGAGCAGCCCAGGCCTTTGAGGTAGTTGCGCACCGGCTGCTGGTAGTAGATCCAGCGCGACCCCAGCTCGGAATTGCTGCGCGTATGCAGCATCGAACTGTGCGTGCTGGCCTCATCCATCACCTGGGGCAGCGGCCGCAGCAGGGGCCGTTCGCGCACCGTGGTCGGACGAGGTGCGTCCGGAGAGGGCTGCCCATGGGTCGTGAAAGGCTGCATGGCGGTTTTCATGGGATAGGTCCAGTCGCCCGTTGCTGCATCGAGAAGACCATGCGCAGAGCTCTGACAGCAATACGGAAGCTGGACGGGAACCGGAAGGGAGGGAGGATGATGCCACGTTGTGGTCGCGAGGCGCACGAGGCAAGATGGAATCCGCCCACTGCGCAACGGAGCCGAATGCGGGCAAACAAGTTGATTAATCCAGCCGGGTTGTCTAGAGTGCCCCGCATGAGTGTCGGCGTTACCATCGCAGGCTATCAATCACCTCATCTTCATCATCACTGAACACCAGCACCTGCCGGCCAGCACTTCCGGTTTCCGCACACATCCAGTACCTCAGTGCGTCGGCACGCTGTCAACATTCTCACCTCGTACGCAGGAGTTCGAGTCTTTATGCCAGGATACATCCCCCTCGTGGTCGGATCCGTGCTGTATGACGGCACCGTGCTGACCAATGGCTCAGTCTCCGCGACTGCCGGCGTCATCGTCAACAACTCCAAGGGGAGCTATGAGGCCTATATCATAACGACCGGAAGCTTCACGTTCACCGCCTCGGCGCCGGGCTATGTAACCCAGGTCGTCCCGCTGAATGCCGATGACTTCCCTTTGGAAGTCAACATCTACAATTTCAATATGGTGCCTACATGACTATCTCCCACATCGCCGGACGTGTCGTCGCCACCTCGCCTGCTGGCAAGCCCCTCCCGAGCGCCACGGTGTTCAGCAAGGATAAGCGCCACGCCATCCTCCAGACCGCGGGGCATTTCGCCACCCTGGTCGCCAAGGCCAAGACCTATACGCTGACCGTCTCCGCTCCCGGCTACCAGGACAAGAAGGTCTCGGTCGCCATCTCGGCCGCCGACCTGAAGAAGCGCAAGGTCAAGTACATCAAGGTCAAGCTCGCGGCAGCCAAGACCGGCCCCGGCGCGTCGGCAGCTCGTCGCGGACGCCCGTCCAAGGGCTGAGCCAACGATAGTCCCAGCGCCACGGGAGGACGAGCATGGACCGCGCATCCCAGCCAACCCTGCCTGCGGACCATCTGCTGATCCGCCTGCTGGCGCCGTCGGTGGAGCGCATCGCCTCCGAGCACGGCGCCCTGCGCGAGCACCAGAGCAGCGAGAGCGGCAGCGAGGACGATTCGCTCCTGCGGGCCGGACCGGTGGTGCTGGGGGGAGTGCGCATCCTCTCGCTGATCGGCTCCGGGGGTATGGGCCGCGTCTACCTCGGCCATCATGATACCCTCGATATCGAGGTGGCGGTCAAGGTCATGCGCACCGGCGGGCTGGCCGCCGATGCCGAGCGTTTCATCAACGAGGCCCGCCTGGCGGCGCGCATCCAGCACGATCACATCGTGCGCACGCTGCACGCCGGCAATGAGCAGGACCGGCTCTATCTGGTGCTCGAATACGTGCCTGGCATCAATCTCAAGCAGCTGCTCGCCCAGTCGGGCGCCTTGCCGTGGAGGCAAGCCGTCGCCCTTGCCCTGCAGGCGGCACGCGGACTCGCGGCTGCCCATCATGCCGGCATCGTCCATCGCGACATCAAGCCCTCCAACCTGCTCATCACCCCGCAGGGCACGCTCAAGATCGTCGATCTCGGCCTGGCCCTGGACGCCTTCAGCCACGATGAATCGACGCATACCACCGGGGTGCTTGGCACGCCGGCCTACATGGCCCCGGAGCAGGCACGCGATTCCCGCAAGGCTGGGCCGCGTGCCGACGTCTACGCCCTCGGCGTGACGCTCTACCATATGCTCAGCGGCGAGATGCCCTTCAAGCGCTCGAGCCATACCAACATGCTGCTGGCGCACATCCAGGAGCCGGTCCCCGACATCCGCACCAAGGTCGCCGGGCTGCCCGGCAACCTGGTGCTGCTGCTGGAGCGCATGCTGGCCAAGGATCCGGCCCGGCGTCCGGCCGATGGCGAGGCGGCTGCCACCGAGCTCGGGCGGCTGATCGGGCTCGAGACCTCCGGCTCGTCGATGGCATCCATCGGCATGCGCCCGGGACTGGGCACCACCCAGTTGGTCGCCATCGGCATGTTCGTCGTCGCCCTGATGACCGCCTCGGTGATCGCCTCGCGTTCGTGGTGGCTGCCGCACATTCCCGGCGAACCGCCAGCGGGAGCGCCCCGCTCCGCGGTGCAGCCGCCTGCACCGGCGGCGGGCGCGGCGGCGGCTCCCGCCCCGGCCCAGGCCGCCGAAGCCTGGCAGACCCCGCATCGCGCCGTCTTCACCCTCGGCGCGGCGCTGCCTCCGGCGGTGGAGGCCAGCGTCCAGGCTGCCCTGGTGGGCAGCGGACTGCCGGTGATCGAGCGTCGCCAGCTCGGCGCTCTGACGGGCGAACAGGACCTGATCCTGCAGAACCGGGTCGATCCGCAGACCGCCCTGCGCATCGGCCGCCTGATCGGCGGTCACCTGGCGCTGTTCCTCGCCGCCATCGCCGACCGCATCGAACTGCGTGCCGTGGTGGTGGAGACCGGCGAACTGGTCAAGGCAGCGCTGGTGCCGCCCGAGCAGATCGGCGCGGCGGTGACGCAGGCGGTGCAGGCCAGCACCGCCACCCTGCCCGCTCGGGGCCTGCTGGTCGACGATCAGCACCAGGGCCGGCTCATCACCCTGGGCCGGCAGCATGGCGTCGCTGTCGATGACCGCTTCGAAATCCTCAGCGGCACCGCTGACCAGCCAGGCGGAGTGGTCGGCACCGCGGTGGTCACGACTGTCCGTGCCGACTCGGCGACGGTGCGCCTGGAGCCCCAGGACCTGTCAGCAGTTGCACTGCCTGCGCTGGTGCGCAGGCTGGCGCCGTGATCTGTAGAAACGGAACCCTGGTCGAGACAGTCTGATGGCGAAGTTGGGATCGCGGCACCGCGTGCCGGGTGCGATCGCAGCTCGCCAGGCTGCCGTATTGCCCAGTGGGGTCGGCAGGGGGGTGAAGGCCCTGATGCCGATGCTGCTGCTGGCGGCGATGCAGGGCGGATGCGGGGATTAATCCGCCATCGCACCCCGCATCAGCGATGGGGTCGCCTACGGCGTGACCGCCCTGCCGTTCCGCAACCGCTGGTGGCAATTCTACGAGCGTGGCCTCAGCTGGGCACAGGGCGGCTTCCTGAGCGAGGCGGAGTCCGACCTGCGCGTCTGCCTGGATCAGCGCCAGACTGATGCCCGGCGGGCGCGCACCTATGGCATGCATTTCGTCCAGTGCTTCGCCCATCGCGAACTGGGCGCGGTGCTGCTGGCCGAAGGGCGACTGGATGAGAGTGAGCGCGAATTGCGACTGAGCATCGCCCAGGAGCCGAGCGCCAAGGCCGATCTGCTGCTGGAGCGCATCCGCCAGCTGCGCGACCACGCGGCCCAGCCGCCCATCCAGCGGACGGTGGAGGTCCTCGGAGGCACCGCGAACGAGCCGGTGCCCGAGGTGGCCGGGCGCCTGCCGGAGCACCAGGAGGTCAAGCCTGGCATCGCGACCGGAGTCTCGCCTGGCGCGATCGACATCATCAGCGTGCAGCCGGTGGCGGGTGGCCAGCCTGAACTGGCCGTGCGCGGGCATCTGCGCAGTGTCGAGGGCCTGCCGCTGTGGATCGCGGTGGGGACCGCTGCCGCCCAGCGCCTGCTGACCACCCCCGACGGCGACTTCGAGGCGACCATCCCGGTCCATGCCTCCTTGCGCGCTGGGATGGATCCCGCCACGCCCGAGCTGGTGCTCGCCGACATCACGCCGCCGCCGGGTCTGCAGCTATCCATCGACGGTCCCGATCATGACCAGGTCGCCTATGGTGGCCGGGTGTGGTACCGCTACGACGTCCGCTGCCCGGATGGTCTGAGCGACCTGACCATCGAGCAGGGCGGCGGTGAGCCGCTGCGCCTGCCGCTCGCGGGAGTGCGCTCTGCCGGCATGGTGGCGGTCGATGCCCGCATCGGCCGGAATGAGGTGCGCTTCGTGGTGCGCAGCCATCACGCCGAGGTGCGTTCGCTGACCCGCCATGTGACCGTCCAGCCGTCGGTGCACCAGGACCGCGAGCTGCGAGCCACCGCCCTGGCCATTCCGCTGCAGCATCCCTGGCCGCAGGCCGGCAAGCCGGCCGACGATCCCCTGCTGCTCAGCGCGCTGAGCGAGGATGGGCGCTTCCGGCTCATCGACCGGCATGCGGATGGTCTGCTGACGCAAGAGCTCGCCCTGGTCGAGGCGGGCTATGTCGATCGCACCACCGCGGCCGCGGCCGGGAGGCGCCTGGCGGCCCGCTACGTAATCAGCGGCACCCTGGTGCGTGGGCGTCGGGACATCGAATGCTTCGTCCGCCTGCTGCGCTCGGATACCTCCGAGCTGGTCTGCACCGCCGATGCCTATGCCGACCACCTGGAGGGGGACCAGGCCGAGCAGCCCTTCTTCACCGCCGTCGCCGGTCGCCTGCGTCAATTGTTCCCGGTCATCGAGGCGCTCGCGCGCCTCGATGATGGCCTGTTCCTGCTCGATGTCGGCGCCCGCAGCGGGGTGCTGACGGCGATGCGCTTCCATGTCCTGCACGATGGTCCGGCGCTGCCTGCGCAGGCCGCCGGGGGTGCTGTGCTCGAGGCGCAGGAGCCGGGCGATGAGCAGACCCCTGCGACCCTGGTCTCCGGTTCCGTCACCAGCGGTCCCGCGCGGGTCATCAGCGAATGAGGCGCATGGCCACGATCTCCGCGGCGGTAGCGCTGTGCGCGGTGCCCTGGTCGGCATGGGCGCTCGATGAGACGGCTTACGGCGGCTCACCGGTGCCCATCGGCGCGGGTGCCCGCGCCCTGGGCATGGGCGGTGCCTTCGCGGCGATCGCCGACGATGCCAGCGCGGCGACCTGGAATCCCGGTGGCATGACCCAGCTCGATCGCCTGGAAGCGGGGGTGACCGGCGGATTCTACGCCATCCGCACCAGCGGCTCGGATGGCACCTTCGCCAACCATAACGACGCGGCGCTGGACAGCGCCAGCCTGGTGCTGCCCTTCTTCGCCTATGGCTGCCAGCAGACCATCGGCTTGGCCTGGCAGCGCGAATACGACTTCACCCGCAGCTTCAATGAGCACGACTCCTCGGTCACCGCGGGCTTCCCCTTCACGGTCACCAATGCGAGCGTCAATCAGATCGTGCAGTCGGGGTCCTTCGCCAGCGACAGCCTGAGCTATGCCATCGAGCTGACGCCCGGCTTCTCCCTCGGTCTGACCGGCAAGGCCTGGGCTGACCGCGTCACCGGCGACAGCGCCTACCATCAGGACCAGGTCACCACCGAGGTGACCACGTTGACGGGCTTCGGTCCGCCGACCCCCTTCGCCGATGTGGTCGCCGGGCGCAGGACCGAACGGGTGACCAGCGGCTACAGCGGCGAGATCGGCGCCTGGTGGCAGGCCAGCTCCAACCTCAGCCTGGGGCTGGTCTATGCACCCCGCTACACCTTGCGGATGTCGATCGACAGCGCCTATCTCGATGAGACCACCCAGACGCCGACGTCCAGCGATGATGTCGGGCACCTCACCTTCCCCACCCGCGTCACCGTGGGTACCGCCTGGCGCCATGACGACGCCCTGACGGTGGCCTGCGATGCCACCTGGACCCACTGGCGGGAATACCAGGTCAACGATGCCGGCATGATCAGCAGCCCGGTGGCACCAACGCTGTCCCCGGCCGAGGCCCATGACGGGCTGTCGCTGCGCCTCGGCATCGAGCAGCTGCTGATCGGCGAGCAATGGACCGCTGTCGTGCGCGGCGGGGTGTTCTACGAGGGGCTGCCAGGAGCGACGCGCGTCGACACCCCTGAAGATGCCTACCAGGCGCGGGCGACCACCGACAACTACATCGGTGCCACGGCAGGGCTGAGCATCTCCCTGCGCTCCATCATCTGGGACCTGGGCGCGCAGGTGCGCTACGGCCATCACGTCGGGGCTGGCCAATTTGCCGGTCCCGACCAGTCGGTGGACCTGACCACGGTGATCATCCGCAGCGGCCTGGCCTACCAGTACTGACCACGGCCTGGCGGAGCCCATGACCTGGCCATTCCGGGTCCATCGTCCGGCAGGGCGGTGACGGTGGATGGCGGGCTGGTCGACGTGGTGGAGAGCGAGCGTGGTCATCCGTCGTGGTGTGCCGGTTGGGGCCTCGGGCTGCTGGAGATACGTCCGCATGGTCGAAAAGCGGAAGTGCGGCGGCATGCCGGCCCAGGTCATGCCCTCGACCCTGGGTGCGGTAGGCCCGCTGGTTTGCTGCCGCTCCCCGCTCTGGCCGGGGGAGTGAATGGTGGGGCATCCACTAGCGATCGCAGCCGCGTTTGGCGAAATCCAGGGAGCATATCATGCGCTGGCAGCTCATCTTGGGCTGGTGCGGCAGTGATGTCTGACCCGAATCGCGGATCCTGCCCAACGCCGTGATCGCCAGGCCTTGGCGTGGCGGCGGTGATGCGCACCGATGGCACGGCCAGCACCGGGAGGCTGGCGCGCCAGGACGCCCAAGGGGCGCTGCGGCGGGCCGCCGACGGGCAGCGGGAGCGTCATCCCGGCTGCGAGCATCGTCACGGTCAGCCCACCGGTATCGCCGATGCCGCCGATGTGCGAGGCGTTCACGCGCACGGAACTGCGCGACCTGAGCGCCTGCAATTCGTCGCTGCTCTAGTCGTGCGGCCCGGCGGCGGCCGGTGCGCTCACCAGGCCTTGGGAGACCATCCACAGACGGCAGTTCAGCGGCCAGGTCGAGCAGGGATTGGCGGTCGGTCGCAGCCCGAAGCCATGGCCGCCCTTGGCGTAGATGTGCAGCTCAGCGGGGATGTTGTGGCTCTTGAGCCCAAGGTAGTAGGCGATCACGTTCTCGGAGCCGAGCTTGTCGTCGTTGGCGAAGACCAGGAAGGCCGGCGGCGCATCTGGCGCAGTCGCGACCTCGGGGTTGAGCTTGCCATCGCTGATGAGGTAGGCCGGGTAGAGCAGCACGGTGAAGTCCGGCCGGCAGCTGATCTGGTCGTTGGCGTCGCGCGGGGCATAGAGGCGGTTGGCGAAGCTGTTGGAGGTCACCGCCGCCAGGTGCCCGCCGGCGGAGAAGCCGAGGATGCCGATGCGATCGCTCTTCAGGCCCCATTCCTGCGCCTTGGCGCGCACCAGGCTGATCGCCCGCTGGCCGTCTTGGACCGGGGCGAGGTAGAACGGCTGATTGGTCCTGCGCGGCACGCGGTATTTCAGGATGATCGCGCCGACGCCGAAGGAATTCAGCCAGCTGGCGACTTCGGTCCCTTCCAGGTCCATCGCCAGGATGCTGTAGCCGCCGCCGGGGCAGATCACCACCGAGGTGCCGTTGCTGGTGAGCTTGGGCGCCGGATAGAAGCTGATCGTCGGCTGGGAGACATCGCCGATGCGGCGGATGTGGTCCTTGCCCATGACGTCGGTCTCCGGCTTGGCGGTACCGCTCTCGCCTGGAGCGGCATCGCTCCACAGCGGGATGGTGGCGGCGGCGACCAGCGGGGCGTCCTCGGCCTGCACCAGGCCCAGGCCGGCGAACAGGGTCATCAGCAGGGCGCCAGGGCTCAGGCGGGGGTGGCGGCGGTTCAGGGCCATGGTGGGTTCCTTGGGATCAGAGGGTGCTGCTGCGAGGGTGGCGCCGGTCGCCAGCGGGTCCAGCGCCAGGATGCCGTGAAACGACCGACCCCGCCCGGTCCGGCGGGGTCGGTACGCTCTTGCTCTAGCGGCACCCGCCTGCGCCCGCGCGATGTCAGCAGGGGCCGATAGCGCCGGCTGCGGCTGCTACTTGGCCTTGCCGTAGCCAGGTGCTGGCGTGCCATCGTCGGCGAGGTGGTT
>PLEW01000196.1 GCA_003136555.1 Planctomycetota bacterium
GCCTGCTCCACATCACCGACATGTCGTGGGGCCGGGTCAACCATCCCTCCGAAGTCGTGCAGATCGGCGCCAAGATCGAGGTCGTGGTCCTCGACTACGACGCGGAACGCAACCGCATCTCGCTCGGCCTCAAGNNGCCTGGTGCACATCTCGGAGATGTCGTGGACCCGCCAGGTCACGCATCCCAACGAGCTGGTCAAGCCGGCCGACAAGGTCAAAGTCATGGTGCTCGACATCGACCATGAGAAGCAGGAGATCTCGCTCGGCATGAAGCAGGCCGATTCGAATCCCTGGGATTCGATCAAGGACAAGTTCCCGGTCGGCGGCAAAGTCCACGGCAAGGTCAAGAACCTCACCAATTACGGCGCCTTCGTCGAGATCGAGCCCGGCATCGAGGGCCTGCTGCATGTCAACGACATCAGCTGGACCAAGAAGCTGACCCACCCCAGCCCGGAGCTCAACAAGGGCGATGCCGTGGAGTGCGTCATCCTCGACATCGACAAGGAGCGCCAGCGCATCAGCCTAGGCATGAAGCAGATGCAGGAGGACCCCTGGGTCTCGGAGATCCCCAACAAGCTCAAGAAGGGCCTGGTGGTGGACGGCAAGGTGACCAAGATCACCAACTTCGGCGTCTTCGTGGAGATCCTCAACGGCCTGGAAGGCCTGCTGCACATCTCCGAGATGGGCGACAAGCCGGTCGAGAAGCCGGAAGAGGCGCTCCAGGTCGGCCAGGAGATCAAGGTCAAGGTCCTCAATGTCGACCTCGAGACGCGCAAGATCGGCCTGAGCATGAAGGGCGTCTGAACGGCGGTCGTGGTCTGCGCGCATGGGCCGAAGCCATGCGCCAACCCATTACGGCAATGACTGTTGCCGACCCCCAGGCGATTCGCCTGGGGGTCGGATTGTTGAAGAAGGGTCCACCGCACACCAGGCGTGTGCAGCGGCAGAAACCGGTATTCCGCGACCCGCCAGCGCCCTAGGGTGACGCGGTGCGGTCGAGGCGATCAGCGTGTGAGACGGTGTTCCCGGCTGCCAGCCAGGCTGCCAGCCAGCCGGTGAACCTTGCCGGTCGGTACCCGTTAGCCCAACTGCCCATCGTCCTCCCGCGCAGGACCCCATCTAGGAGAGCATCATGAGCCAAGAGGAACTTCCAGAGAATCCCGATGAGGTTCCGGAGGACGAGCTGCTCGAGGAGGGCGCCGAGGAGGAGGATAATCGCCAGCCCTCCGGTGCACCCGCCTGGTTCATCAGCGTCGCCGTGCATGCGCTCTTCGCGCTGATCTTCTGGGCCGTGGTCTTCGCCGCGCGCGAGCCGGAGACCGAACTGCCGCCGATGAAGGTCACCACCATCGACCCGCCGCCCAAGAAGGAGGAGAAGAAGGACCAGGAGCGTGCCATCGAGAACAAGGTCGACCTCAATGTCGCCGAGGCCGATACCCAGGCGCCGGTCAACAATCTCAACGTGCCGGTCGAGGAGAAGACCACCTCCGAGGAGGAGAATGACGCGGAAGTGAACAAGGGCCGCGAGGAAGCGGTCGCCAGCTCCGAGACCGGCTCGACCGGCGCCTTCATGGCGATCGGTGCCGGTGGCGGCAGCGCTGGCATGTTCGGCAGCCGCTCGGGCGGCGGCAAGCGCCGCGCCCTGGCCAAGGGCGGCGGTTCGCGTGCGAGCGAGAGCGCGGTCGATGCCGCACTGCGCTGGTTCAAGCGCCACCAGAGCCCGAATGGCATGTGGGATGTGGAGAAGTACCCCGTCAACTGCACCGAGACGCCCAAGTGCGAGCCCGGCAGCGCAGGCAACTCCGGCGGCAGCGACGCCAATGTGGCGATGACCGGCTACGCGGTGCTGTGCTTCCTCGGCGCCGGCTACGACCACAAGACCCCCAACAAATACAAGACCACGGTGCAGAAGGGCCTCGAGTACCTGCGCTCGGTGCAGAAGGCCGATGGCCTGATGGGCAGCCGCAACTATGAGCATGCGGTTGCCACCATGGCGCTCGCCGAAGCCTATGCGATGACCAACGATCCCGACATCAAGGGGGCGGCCCAGAACGGCATCAAGGTGGTGCTCGCCCGCCAGAGCAAGGACGCCAAGGCGGCCGATGCGCAGTACAGCGGCCTGGGTTGGGACTACGTCGATCCCAAGCCGGAACGCAACGACTCGTCGGTGACCGGCTGGAACGTGATGGCGCTCAAGAGCGGCCTGGCTGGCGGCCTGAATGTCGGCAACGGCATGGAGGGCGCCAAGAAGTGGCTGGAGCGCGCGTGGAAGGCGTCCAACAAGGACTGGGCCAAGCTCAGCGATCCCTACACCGCGACCTCGAGCTTCCCCTATACCTGGGATGCCACCAGCGACCAGGTGGATATCAATCCTCCGGGCTCTGACGGCAAGGACATGGCACCGGTCGGAGCGCTGTGCGCGGTGTTCCTCGGCCACCATGCCGGCGACATCATGCTCGAGTCGCTGTGCAACCACGTGATGAAGTACCAGTTCCCGGCCGCCTACCCGTGCAACACCTACTACATGTACTACAACACCTTGGCGGTGTTCCAGGCCGGTGGCGACCGCTGGAAGAAGTGGAACGACACGGTGCGCGACATGCTCGTCAATGCCCAGCGCAAGGGCGAGGGGTGCTTCGACGGCAGCTGGAACTGGGAAGGGACGAAGTTCCATGGTTCCGACCATGGCCGCATCCTGAGCACCGCCTACTGCTGCCTGTGCCTCGAGGTCTACTACCGCTATAAGCAGGTCGGCGCCGCCGACCCGGCCAAGAAGTAGTCCGCGCCGGCCGCAAGGCCGGAGAACCGGAGAACGGCACCGCTACGCAGCGAGCCGCGCAGCACCCCCACCCGACCGGTGGGGGTGTCTGCGCTCCGGGAGGGGGCCTGCCGCCGCCACACCCCCCTTGCCAGGGCAGTCGCCTGCGCTGCCCGGCCGGTGCCGGGATGGCCCGGGCGGGAAACACCGTTGAGCAGGATGCCGTTTCCCGGTATGCCTAGCGCCCGCGCCGGCCTCTACCGGCCCTGCGCGCGTGCCGACAGGCAAGGGGGATATGTGGGCTTTCTCGGACTGCGCAAGGCGGGATGGAAGCATGACGATGCGCTGGTGCGCCTGGCCGCCATCCAGGCGCTCACCTACGACCAGCAGCGGGTCTTCGTCGAGCTGGCCAGTCAAGATGTCGATGCGCGGGTGCGGGCGGCGGCCACGCGGCGCGTCACCGATCAGGCGAGCCTGCAGGGGCTGCTCGCATCAAGCGATCCCGAGGTGGTGCGCCTGGCGCGCGAGAAGCTCGCCTCGGTCGCCTTCACGCTCTGCCAGCGGGGCACCCTGGCGGCCTGCCAGGCCCTCCTCGACACCATCCACGAGCAGAAATCCTTCGCAGAGCTGAGTCTGGTGGCGCATGATCCGGCGATGCGCCAGGCGGCCTTCGCGCGCCTGCTCAGCGCCAGCGAGCCGAGCCCGGCGATGCTGGCCCTGATCGCGGTGCAGGATGCTGAGGGCGAGCTCGCCCTGCGCGCGGTGGAGCTGATCGGCAAGCGCGGCCTGCTCAAGGATATCGCGCGCAAGGCCAAGGCCTCTGCGGTGCGCGCGGCGGCTGCTGCTCGCGACAAGCTCATCGAGGCCGAGCACGCCAAGCCATCGGCCGAGCAGAGCCGCAAGGCGCGCGTGCAGGCGCTCGAGCCGTTGATCCAGAGCGCGATCAAGCTCAGTCTCTCGAGCGACTGGAGCCGGGTCGATGAGCAGCTGACCCAGCTCGACCATCGGCGCAGCGAGGTGCTGACGCGCTACGCCGAGGTCTCCATCGACGAGACGGCGCGCCTGCTCGATGAGCGTTTCCAGCGCGCGCTGCGGGATTTCGCCCAGCGCCGCCAGGATGCCATCGACCGGCGCAACGCCGACGAGGCGGCGCGTCGGGACTTCCTCGCCGCCCTGGCGGCGCGCGAGCCCGCCAGCGCAGGCAACGCCGAGGGCCAGCGGCAGCAGCTGCAGGCGCGTTGGACCGAGCTTGGCGGCGCCAGCGATGCCGCCGGCCAGGCGGAGGTGGCACGCCAGCTCGCCCGCCTCTTCCCACCGGCGAGCAGCGAACAGGCTCAGGCGCAGGCCGCCAGCGGCTTCGCGCCAGCAGCGGCTGAACTCGACCAGGCCTCCCAGGCGGAGCTCGAGGCCCTGTCCACCCAGGCCGAGGGGCTGATCGAGTCCTCGGATTGGCGGGCCGCCCAGGATTCCTTCCGCCTGCTGCACAAGCGCTGGAGCGTGCTCACCAGCGGCCTGGGCCACAGCCATCCGCTGCGTGCGCGCTTCCTCGACGCCTACCAGCGCTTCAAGGACCGCCGCAGCGAGTCGCGTACCCAGCGTCAGGCCCAGCTGGCCGAACGCCTCGCCCGTCTCGAGGNNACGCGCTTCCGCGCCGCCTGCGACGCCGCCTATCTCCCGGTTCGGGCGCTGCAGGAGGCCGAGGACTGGGAGCGCTTCGCCCATCTGGCCAAGGCCGAGGAGCTCATCGCCAGCATCGAGGTGCTGCAGGAGATCAGCGATTTCGCCCGCATCGCCCGCGCGGTCAAGGAGGCGCAATCGCATTGGAAGCGCCTCGGGCCGCTGCCACGTGACCGCCGCGAGGCGGTGTGGGGGCGCTTCCGGCAGGCGTGCGACAGCCAGTTCGCCCGCTGCCATGGCTATTTCGCCGAGCTCGACGCCCAGCGTCTGGCCAATTGCGAGCAGAAGCTCGCCCTGGTGGCGGAGGCCGAACGCCTGGCCGGCGAAGGGCCGGTGGGGCTGGCCGGCAGCCCGGCGGATCTCGCCGGCAAGCGCGCCGCGAGCGAACGCTTCAAGCAGCTGCAGCAGGAATGGCGCGAGATCGGTCCGGTGCCGCGCGAGCGCGACCAGGAGGTCTGGACGCGCTTCCGCGCCGCCTGCGACGCCTTCTTCGCCAAGCACCGCGCCGAACTCGATGCCCGCCACCAGGAGCAGGGCGACAATCTGACCGCCAAGGTCGGCCTGTGCGTTGCGGTCGAGGAGCTGGCGCTGGAGTCCGAGAGCATCGCCCAGCTGGCCGAGGGCGGGGCTGGCGGCGGGAAGTTCCAGCATGCCCGTCTGGGCGATCCCGAGGAGCGCCTGCGCGCGGTCAAGGACCTCCAGGCGAAGTGGAAGCTGGTCGGCCACGTCCCGCGCGATTCGGTGGAGACCATCTGGGCGCGCTTCCGCACCGCCTGCGATCGCGTCTACGCCACCTGCAAGGAGCACCTCGACAAGCGCGACCAGGAGCGCAAGGACAACCTCGCCAAGAAGCAGGCGATCCTCACCGAGGTGGAGGAGCTGCTCCAGCATGAGAATGCGCGCTGGTTCCGCGACGACCTCAAGGAGCTCCAGGCGAAGTGGAAGGACATCGGCCATGTCCCGCGCGAGAACATGGATGAGCTGACCAGGCGCTACCAGGAGCTGTGCGACAAGATCTACGCCTTGTAATGCTGCAGCCAGTGCCGCGCCCGCCGTTCAGCGATCGGTCACCAGCTGATCGAGGCTGAGGTCGTAGGCCAGGCGCAGCGCACCCTGGACCTCGACATGCTGCCGCAGCAGGTCGAGGAAGCTCGGCAGATGCGGCCGCCGCTTGGTATGCACCAGCGGTGCGCAGAGCGCCTCGCACAGCGCGCGGTCGGGATCTGCGGCGACGAGCAGGTGCGCCAGCGCATCCGTGCCGGCGCGCTGGCGCACCGCCAGCATCTTGAGCGGGCTGGGGCCCTCGCCGCGCGCCTTGGCCTTGGCCACCTCCTCGAGGCCGATGCGCAGCCACGCCGGCCAGCCGAGCGCCGGGGGGGCGGTCAGGGTAAGGGTCAGCGTGCTCAGCCGCGCCGCGAGATCCTCGCAGGGGGTCACTCCAGGAGCCTGGGAGCGGTAGCGCAGCATGGGCAGGGCGGGGCGCACGATCTCGTCCACGCCGGGGTAGGGATCCGCGGCGCCGGCACCTCCGGCGACCACCAGGAGCGGTCCGCTCCAGCGCGGCCAGCCGATCGTCGCGAGCATCTCGTGCACCGCGTCGAGCGCGAGGCTGGCATCGCTCTCGATGGCGGTGGTCGGGTTCGCCCCGACCACCTGGAGCCAGTTGTTGGAGCTGCCCGGCAGCTTGAGGCGGGCAAGTTCGTGTGCGTTCCACAGGCTCAGGACCAGCTCGAGACGCCCCACCAGGGGGGTGGTCTGACGGGCGACCAGGCTCCAGGCCTGCTGCTCGAGCCCGGCATCGAGTGCGGCCGAGACGCGCTGGGCGATGTCTATCTCACCATGCGGCAGCAGCCAGGTGGCGAGGGTGCTGGGCGGCAGGGCCGCCAGGGGTATGAGCACCGGCAGCAGCTCCCCCCGCACCATGGCAGTGCTGCGATCGATGCTGGCCGGCTGGCTGCCGAGGGTGGTCAGGACGATGGCGGGATCCATAGGTCTCCGTCGGTGGCAACTGTCTCTGGCCTTGCCGCCACTGGCCACCATGCTGTGGTTTCGGGTTGCGACCAAGGCGCGCGCGTTGGTGGCGGCAGCCAGGTACCCCCCTGAGGCACGGTCATCATGTTCCGGCGTCGGACTGACCAAGTTTATTCCACTCTCCAGCAGGTGCAAAGGCGCATCACGGAGCAGACCGGCGCCTCCTCCCCGCCTGGCGACGATATCCGCACCGAGGAGATCCAGCCCACCGGGCCGCAGGTCTCGGTGCAGCCGCTGGCGCAGGCGCTGCCGCAAGGCCGCGGTGCGGGTCTGCCGCCGCCGCTGTCCCACCTGCCCAGCAGCGGCAAGCGCTATGTGCTGCAGCTCTCCGGCGATCTCGCCACGCTGCTGATGGTCGCCTGGCTGGTGTCGATGGCGGTGATGTTCGTCCTGGGCAAGAACTGGCGCGCCGCTCCCGGCGCCGGCCTGGCGCCCGGGGAGGCCGGCCATCGCGAAGCGGTCGAGAGCGTGACGCCCATGCCGGCCCGCCGCCAGGGCGACTACGTGCTGGTGCTGACCAGCTCGATGAGCGCGACCAGCGAAATCGAGAGCTCCTACGCGATCCGCGCCAAGGAGCTGAACGACTACGTGGCGCGCAACCCCAGCCATGGCTGGAAGCAATACTTCGGCGTGCGCAAGCCGGCCTCGGGCGGCATCCAGCTGGTGTTCGGCGATGTCGACGGCCAGTACGGCCTGGTGAAGGACGACTTTCTCGCCTTCGCCGCCCTGCTGGCCAAGCCGACCAAGGATGGCGGAGCCGGCTACGCGAGCTCGCTCTGGGTGCGCATCGACGGACCCTAGGGATGTTCCCGCATCCCTCCTGGCCCCGCCATCAGGCGGTCTGGCAGGCGGTCCTCCCGGCCCTCGAGCCCGGCGAGCTCGCCCATGACCGCTACCACATCGAACGCGTCTACCGCTGGTCGCTGCGCCTGGCTGGCCAGGCCGGGGCCGATCAGGAGCTGTGCGGTGCCGCCGCGCTGGTGCATGACCTGGCGCTGGTGCCCAAGGACAGTCCCGATCGCGCCCTGGGCGGCGAGCGCTCGGCCCAGCTGGCCGGGGCGGTGCTGACGCAGGCGGGCTATCTCGCCGAGGAGTGCAGGCAGATCACCGACGCAGTGCGCACCTCCTCCTGGTCGCGTCGCCTGCCACCTGCCGGTCCGGTGGGGGTGGTGCTCCAGGATGCCGACCGCCTGGATGCCATCGGCGCGCTCGGGCTGATGCGCAACCTGGCCTGCGCGCAGCGCATGTCACGCCGCGATAGCCCCGGCCGCTTCTACGACCCCGACGACCCCTTCGGCGACGCTGCGCGGCCGCTCGATGACCGCCGCAATGCCGTCGACCACTGCTTCGCCAAGCTGCTGGGCCTGGCAGGCGGCATGCACCTGCCGGCGGCCAAGGCCGAGGCGGCGACGCGCCATGCGGTGATGCTCGCCTTCCTCGACGCCCTGCGCGCCGAGCTCGCGCCCTGAGGGCCGGGCACCGCCCCAAGGCCCGGCTGGCCTGGACTTGCCCGAGGCCGGCGATCCCCATCATCCGCCCGACCATGCAGAGCGAACCAACCCCCCAGTCCTACGATCCCGCGACCATCGAAGTCGCGTGGCAGGCGATCTGGGAGCGCGATCGCACGCACGAGGTGGCCGACGATCTGCCGCGCAGCCAGTGCTATTACGTGCTCGAGATGTTCCCCTATCCCTCGGGCAAGCTGCACATGGGGCACGTGCGCAACTACACCATCGGCGACGCGGTGGCGCGCTACAAGCGCATGCGCGGCTTCCACGTGCTGCATCCGATGGGCTGGGACTCCTTCGGCCTGCCCGCCGAGCAGGCGGCGATCGAACGCGGTGCGCATCCCAAGGCCTGGACCTACGAGAACATCAGCTACATGCGCGGCCAGCTCAAGCGCATGGGCTTCAGCTATGCCTGGTCGCGCGAGTTTGCCTGCAGCGACCCCGGCTATGCGGCGCGCGAGCAGGACATCTTCCTCGACCTGGTGGAGAAGGGGCTGGTCTACCGCAAGTCGTCGATGGTCAACTGGTCGACCGGCCTCAACACCGTGCTCGCGAACGAGCAGGTCATCGATGGCCGGTGCTGGCGCACCGGCACCCTGGTGGTGCAGAAGGAGCTGCCGCAGTGGTTCATGCGCACCACCGCGTACGCCGACGAGCTGCTGGCGCAGACCCACCAGCTGCCCGGCTGGCCGGAGGCGGTGCTCACCCAGCAGCGCAACTGGATCGGGCGCTCGCAGGGCGCCGAGATCGATTTCCCCCTCGCCGATGCCGCTGGCCGGCCGCTGGCCGAGAAGCTGACCGTCTTCACCACCCGCCCCGACACCATCTTCGGCGTCACCTTCATGTCGATCGCGCCCGAGCATGCGGCCCTCGATTCGATCGTGCCGGCGACGCATCGCGCCCAGGTCGACGCCTTCCGCGACGAGACCCGCGCGGTGAGCGCCCATGAGCGGACCGGGGATACCGCCGAGAAGAAGGGCTGCTTCACCGGCGCCTACGTCATCAATCCGCTCACCAAGGAGCGCGTCCCGCTCTATGCCGCCAACTTCGTCCTCGCCGACTACGGCACCGGCGCGGTGATGGCGGTGCCGGCGCATGATGAGCGCGACTTCGCCTTCGCCAGGAAGTACGGCATCCCGATCCGCCAAGTCATCGTCGCCGATGGCGCGGCCGCGGGCGAGCTCGAGGAGGCCTTCACCGGGGTCGGCGAGCTGATCGCCAGCGCCGGCTTTACCGGCATGCGCTCCGATGCGGCCAAGGAGGCGATCACCGCCAAGCTCGAGGGCGACGGCATCGGCCGCGGCACCATCACCTGGCGCCTGCGCGACTGGGGCATCAGCCGGCAGCGCTACTGGGGCAACCCCATCCCCTTCGTCTACGGCGAGCGCTCCGGCGCGGTGCCCCTGCGCAAGCAGGATCTGCCGGTCACCCTGCCGGATGACGTGCGCTTCGACGGCATCGGCAATCCGCTCGCGAAGCACCCGACCTGGAGCACCACCGGCAAGGATGGCCAGCCGCTGACGGTGCGCACCGCGAGCGGTCCGGAGCCGGCGCGCCGCGAGACCGATACCATGGACACCTTCATGGAATCCTCGTGGTACTTCGCCCGCTTCACCTGCGCCGACGATGCCAAGCCGCTTGACCGCCGGCGGGTAGACCACTGGCTGCCGGTCGACCTCTACATCGGCGGCATCGAGCACGCCGTCCTGCATCTGCTCTATGCGCGCTTCTTCCAGAAGGCGCTGTGCGACATCGGCTATTCGTCGGTGCGCGAGCCGTTCAAGCGCCTGCTCTGCCAGGGCATGGTGTGCATGGAGTCCTATTCGCGCGAGCTGCCCGACGGCAAGCGCGAGTGGTTCTATCCCGACGAGGTGGAGGAGACCCATGATGACAAGGGCAAGGTCATCGCCGCCCGTGCGCGCAAGGACGGGGCGCCGGTGCAGGTCGGCCGGGTCGAGAAGATGTCCAAGTCGAAGCGCAACACCGTCGATCCGCAGCAGCTGATCGACACCTATGGCGCCGATACCGCCCGGCTGTTCATCCTCTTCGCCGCACCGCCGGAACGCGATCTCGAGTGGAACCCCGACGCGGTGGTGGGCGCCAACCGCTTCCTCAAGCGCCTGTGGACGCTGGTGACCGACCATCTTGCCGTGCTGGCGGCAGGTGCGGCGTTCGCCGGCCATGCGCGCGATCTGCGGGGGGCGGACCAGACGGTGGTGCGCAAGGTGCATGCGACGATCAAGCGAGCCACCGATGCGATGGAGAAGGATTTCGCCTTCAACACCACCATCGCCGCCTGCATGGAGCTGATGAACGAGCTCAAGCCGGAGCAGCTCTCGCCGCCGGTCTTCACGCTCGGCGTGACCACCCTGCTGCGCCTGCTCGCGCCCATGGTCCCGCATATCTGCCACGAGCTGTGGAGCCGGCTGGATGCCAGCCGCGATGTCACCGCGGCAGGCTGGCCGGGCTACGATGCCAGCCAGATCGACTCCGACCTGTTCGAGTACCCGGTGCAGGTCAACGGCAAGCTGCGCAGCAAGATCACCCTGGCGCGCAGCCTCACCGGCGTGGCGCTTGAGGAGGTCGTGCGCGGCCATGCGGAGATCCAGCGCCTGATCGAGGGCAAGACCCTGCGCAAGCTGCTGGTGATCCATGCCAAGATCATCACCCTGGTGGTCGGCTGATGGCTGACGTGGTGTTCGGCGACCTGCGGGTGCCGGCCACCCCCGGCCGGGACGTCCTGGCGCTGCTGCTCGACGAGGGGGCCGAGATCAGCTATCTCTGCATGGCCGGCTCCTGCGGCACCTGCCGGGTGCGGGTGTGCTCCGGTGCGGAGCACCTCAAGCCGATGAATGCCGCCGAGCGCTTCATGCTGCCGGGCAGCGATGGCTCCATGCGCCTCGCCTGCCAGGCGGTGGTGACTGGCGGCGGCGATGTGGTCGTCGATCAGGACCATCTCCCCCCACCGGCCTGAGCTGACCCGCGTGTCTGCCAGCCCTGGTCAGACGCACCTGCCCGCAAGCCCGCCAGGGCATGGCCGGACTGGGCGGGAGCATGGGCCAGTATCTAGTAGGGCTGAATAGACCCATCAAGGTGATCACGGTGTAACTGCGGCCCTGCGTCGCGGGTTGCATCAAGTAGTTTATAGTTGCATCTAGTAGCGGAGAATTGCAGGATGCGGCGCATCGGAGTTCCCGGTGCTGCCCACACAACGCCTGTCGCCCAAGAATCAGGTGACCATTCCTCGAGAAGCGCGTGCGCTGCTCCTGGCGGGCGATGTCGACCACGTACGGGGCATGCGCCACGGCATCCCCAAGCCCCCCGCCGGCGAGCTCTTCCCGGTCCTGCTGCTGATGACCGAGAAGGAGCTGCAGCGACGCGAGCAGAAGATCCTCGACGACCAGAGCCTGACGCCGGAGCAGCGCTTGACCCTGGTGACCTCGCTCAATGGCGAAATGGCGATGATGGCGATCGATGCCCAGCACCGCGTGGTGCTGCCCGCCCATCTGGTCGCCTACCTGGGCCTGGAGCGCGACATCTTCTTCGTCTGCACGAACTCGACTATCCAAGTTTGGAACCCGACGCACTACCTGCGCTGGTCCGATCGCGATGCCGGACCGAGCTACAATCCCGCCCTCAATGCCTATCTGATGATCTGAGCCCGCGATCAGAGCCCGAGAGCCGAGAACAAAGAACCGATAGCAGAGCCCGAGAAAGGGAACCCGCCATGGACGACGCCACCTGCAAACGCCTGGTCTGCGCCCTTGATGCCGCCATCACCAGCGAAGGCGATGCGGCGCTGCAGGGCGACCTGGCGCTTGCCGAGCTGCGGCTGCGCTGCCTGACCCAGCGCCTGGGCGAGGGCCTCGTCGCCGAGAGCCCCTATCTGTCCTATCTGCGCCGCACCACGCGCCGCCCCGCCTCGGCGAGAATGGCAGCCAGTGCCTGATGCCGTCGACCCCGCCGCCCTGCACCAGCCCGTGCTGCTCGCCGAAGTCATCGAGCACCTCGCACCGGCGTCGGGCAAGCGGGTTCTCGATTGCACGCTCGGCCTGGGAGGGCATAGCGCCGCCCTGCTGGCAGCGGGCGCCGTCATCGTCGGCATCGATCGCGACGAGCGGGCGAGGACCCTCGCCCTGGGTCGCCTTTCAGCCTTCACCGAGCGGTTCAGCGTGCGCGCCGGCACCTTCGCGGCGGTGGCCGAGGAGCTTGCCGATGCCGGGGAGGGCTTCGACGCCGTGCTAGCCGACCTGGGCGTCTCGAGCATGCAGCTGGACGACGAGAGCCGCGGCTTCTCGATGCGCTCAATCGCCCCTGCGGACATGCGCATGGGCGACGGCTGCCTGGACACCGCGCTGTCGCTCATCGATCGCCTCGACGAGGGCGGGCTGGCCGACGTGATCTACCGCTTCGGCGAGGAGCGCCTCAGCCGCCGCATCGCCCGTGCGCTCAAGCAGGCGCGCCTGGCCGGCACGCTCGAGAGCGCATCCGAGCTCGCCGCGGTGGTGCGTGCGGTGGTACCCGGGCACACCCATCGGCATCCCGCCGCCCGCACCTTCCAGGCCCTGCGCATCGCCATCAATGACGAGCTCGGGGAGCTCGAGCGCCTGCTCGCCGTGCTGCCGCGGCTGCTCAAGGCCCAGGGCCGGGCGGTGGTGATCAGCTTCCATTCGCTCGAGGACCGCCTGGTCAAGAACGCCTTCCGCGAGGGGCGCGCCCGCGGCATCTACGACGAGTGCGCGCGCCGCGTGGTGGTCGCCGGCGAGGCGGAGCTGTCAGCCAATCCCCGTGCCGGTTCGGCCAAGCTGCGCTGGGCGGTGCGCTCGTCCTTGGTCCAGCCGGAGGTGCGCGCATGAAGAGCCGCGTCTATCTCATCGCCCATGGGGCGATCGCCATCGCCTGGGTCAGCCTGGCGCTCGGCATCTCGCTCAAGGTCGCCCTGCTGGGCAATCTCGAGGCCTCGCAGGCCAAGCAGCGCGGCGCCGATTTCAAGACCCGCAGCGAGCTCGCCTTCACCCAGGACCGCCTGCGCGCGATCCTCGACCAGGCCAGCAGCCCGATCGCCCTCGACCTGGCCCTGCATCAGCTCGACCTGCCGCTCCAGCCCCCAGTCATCACCGCCGGCAAGGCCCGGCCTACCTCCCCCTGATGCGATGAGCGAACCGATCATACCCATCGCCTCCCAGCCCTGGCGCCTCGGCCTGACCATGCTGGTGTTCGCCGCCCTCTTCGGGGTGGTGGGCTGGCGCTTGCGCTTCCTGCAGGTCGAAGAGGCCGATCGCCTGGTCGAGCTGGGCGAACGGCAGAGCGAGCGCACGCTCACCGTCCAGGCGCCGCGCGGCAACCTCTACGACAGCGACGGCATCCCCCTGGCGGTCTCGGATGGCACCTGGATGGTGACCGCAGACCCGCTCTACATGGACGACAAGCTGCGCGCCACCATCGAGCTCAGCCGCATCCTCGGCATCAGCCGCGATGAGATGCGCAAGCAGTTCGAGATCCCGCGCAATGGCCGCACCATCGCCAAGGGGGTCGATGACGATCACGCCGAGCTGATCAAGAAACTCAAGCTGGCCGGTGTCTATGTGCGCCGCGAGTTCACCCGCCGCTATCCCGAGGGCGCGGTGGCCGCCCAGCTGCTCGGCTTCGTCGCTGCCAGCGGCATCGGCGGCGGTGGCCTGGAATACCAGTTCGACAAGCAGCTCAGCGGGGTGGCCGGCAAGGAGTCGATCACCATCGATGCCCTCGGCAAGCCCAGCCTGACCGATGAGGTGAGCGTCCCGTCCCAGCCCGGGGCGCATCTCCAGCTGACCATCAACCTGGCCATCCAGCGCGAGCTGGAGAAGGACCTGCTCGACGAGATCGAGAAGTGCCAGCCGGTGGGCGCCGCCGGGGTGATCATCCGCCCGACCACCGGCGAGATCGTGGCGATGGCGAGCTGGCCGACCTTCGATCCGCGCGACCTGGCCACGGTGCGCTCCGCCAGCCTGCGCAACAACGTCACCTCGTTCGTCTACGAGCCAGGCTCGACGATGAAGCCGCTGGTCGCCGGCGCCACCATCGCCGAGGGCCTGGCGCACTGGAGCGAGACCATCGACTGCGAGCGCGGGGTGTGGACCTATCACGTCGGCCATGCCGCGCGCACCATCCACGAATCCACTGGCGGCCATGGGGTGCTGAGCATCGTCCAGGGCATCGCCCTGTCCGACAACATCCTGATGGCCAAGCTGGGCATCCGCATGGGTCCGACCAGGCTGTTCAACTGGGAGACGCGCTTCGGCTTCGGCCGCCGCACCGGCATCACCCTGCCGGGCGAGGATGGCGGCATCATGCTGCCCGAGAGCCGCTGGTCGGTGCTGGGATCATGCATGTCGGTGCCGATGGGGCATGAGATCGCGGTCACGCCGCTGCAGCTGGCGATGGCGCATGCCGCGATCGCCAATGCCGGCCAATGGCTGCCGCCGCGGGTGGTCAAGCGGGTGTTCACCACCGATGAGCAGGGCAACGAGCACGAGCTCGAGCTGGCCAAGCTGCCCGAGCCGCGCTCGGTCTTCACCCCGGACGATGCCAGCCAGATCCAGGAGGCCATGACCCACACCATGACCGAGGGCACGGGCAAGAAGGCCGACCTGGCCGGCTACAGCTGCGCGGGCAAGACCGGCACCGCCGAGAAGCTGGTGGGCGGCCACTATTCGCATTCCAACCATGTCGGATCGTTCGTCTGCTGGGCGCCTGCCGAGCCGGGTGTGCGTCCCGAGCTGCTCTGCCTGGTGGTGATCGACGATCCCAGCAAGGGCGGCCATTATGGTGCCGAGATCGCGGCACCGGTGGTGCAGAAGGTCCTGCAGGCGGCCCTCGAGGCCCTGCATGTGCCCAAGCGTCCTGATCTGATGGGCACGGTGGCGACCAGCCATGACGCCAAGGATGCCAAGGACGGCAAGAAGGGGATGCGATGATCCCGGTCTCCACCCTGTTCGCCGGCCAGGCGCTCGATGGCCGCGCCCCGGCGCTGGTCGCCGGCCTCAGCCGCGACAGCCGCCAGGTCGCGGCGGGCATGGCCTATGTCGCCATGGGCGGCCGCGCGGAGATGCCCGGCCATGCAGCGCAGGCGCGCACCGCCGGCGCCAGCCTGGTGGTCGCCGAGGCGCCGGACGCCGGGCAGGACGGCTACCTGAGCACCTCGCATGCACGCTGGAGCTTCGCCCGCGCGAGCGTGCTCCAGCACGGCCTCACCGGCCGCATGCCCCCCCTGGTCGCGGTCTCCGGCACCGCCGGCAAGTCGACCACCACCCACTGCGCCTGGTGGGCGATGGGCGGTGCGGCCGCCGGCGCCGCCCGGGTCGGCACCATCGGCTGGCACGATGGACTCAGCGAGCGACCCAATCCCCAGACCACCCCGCCGCCCGAGCAGCTGCACGCCTTCATCGCCGGCCTGCCGCAGAGCTGCCCCGGCGTGGCGATGGAGATCTCATCCCACGCCGGCGACCAGCAGCGCACTGCGGGTCTGCGCCTCGCCGCGCTCGCCTTCACCGGGCTGGGCCATGACCACCTCGACTACCACCGCACCATCGCCTCCTACCTCTCGGCCAAGCTGCGCATCGTGCGCCAACTCGCGCCTGGCGGCTGGTGCGTGATCAATGCCGATGACAGCCATGCGCACACCCTCGAGCATGCGGCCATCGGCGTCGGTGCGCGGGTGGTGCAGCTGGGCATGGCGCGCGGGGACGCGCGCCTGCTGCGCCAGGGGCGGGACTGGCGTCTGCTCTACGAGGGCATCGACTACCTCCTGCCGGTGCGCCTGCCCGGCGACTTCAACGCCTGGAATGCCGCCGCCGGCGCCCTGCTCGCGCACGCCACCGGTGTGCCCCTGGCGACCGCGGTGGTCCGCCTGGGCAGCCTGGAGGCGGTGCCTGGGCGCCTCGAGCTGCTGGCCGACGCGCCCTCCACCTATGTCGACTATGCGCATACGCCCGATGAGATCGCGGCGATGCTGCGCGCCCTGCGCCGCGAATTCCCCGGTCGCCGGCTGGTGTGCGTCTTCGGCTGCGGTGGCGACCGCGACCGCACCAAGCGCGGTCCGATGGGCTGCGCCGCGCTCGAGGCCGACATCGCCGTGCTGACCACCGACAACAGCCGCCGCGAATCGCCGCGCGCCATCGCCGAGGATGTCATCAGCGGGCTGCCGGCGGGTACCCAGGTGTTCTGGGCCAAGAGCGAGGATCTCGGCAACAGCAACTGGCTCGACCACCATGCGCTGATCCCCTCCAGGCAGCGCACGCACAACGTGATGGTGGTCGAGCTCGACCGCGCCAAGGCCATCCAGCTGGCCCGCGCCCTCGCCGGTACCGATGGCATCACGGTGGTGGCCGGCAAGGGTCATGAGACCAGCCAGCTCATCGACGGGCAGGAGCTCAGCTGGGATGATCGCGCCTTCGTGCGCTCCTGCGGGAGGCTCGCATGAGCGCCGCAACCCTGTCCAACACCAGCGCGGCCAAGGCGGCGCCGTTCACCATCGACCGCGCCCTGGCCGCACGCCTGACCGGCGGCCGCTGGCTCGGCCGTCAGGAGGCGGTGACGGTCCGCGGTGCCTGCATCGACAGCCGCCAGGTCCAGCCGGGGAGCCTGTTCGCCTGCCTATCCGGCGGCAGCCGTGATGGGCACGACTTCGCCGCCACCGCGGTCGGCGATGGCGCGGCGCTGGTGCTCGCCAGCAGGGCGATCGCGGTACCGGTGCCGGTGCTCCTGGTCGCGGATGTGGGCCAGGCGCTCGGCCAGCTGGCAACCGAGTTCCGGCGGCTCGCCCGCGGGACCACCTGGATCGGCGTCACCGGCTCCAACGGCAAGACCACGGTCAAGGAGCTCATCGCCAGCGCCTGCGCCGAGGCCGGGCCGGTGCATGCGACGCACGGCAACCTCAACAACCACCTGGGTGTGCCCCTCACCATCCTCGCCACCCCCGCCGACACCACGGTCGCGGTGATCGAGATGGGCGCCAACCATGCCGGCGAGATCGGCGCCCTCGCGGCGATGGCCAGCCCCTCCATCGGGGTCATCACCTCCATCGGCCCCGCCCATCTCGAGGGCTTCGGCTCGCTCATGGGGGTGGCACGGGCCAAGTCCGAGCTCTTCGCGGCGCTGCCGCCGGATGGGCTCGCCGTGCTCGGCCTGCACGGCCTTGAGCACGCCTGCGCCACCGTCGGCGAGCAGCCGGAGCGCATCATCGCCGAGGTGCACCGCATCGCCAGCGGACGCCGCCTGGTCCTGGTCGGCGGCGCCGGCGAGCCGCTTCCCGGCCGGCTGGCCGAAGCCGGCATCGAGATCGAGACCCCGGCTGGAGTGGCCCTGGTGCCGCTGCTGGGCGAGCACAACCTCGCCAATGCCGCGATCGCCTTCCAGGCCGCCTGCGCAGCCGGGGTGGCGCCCGCCGCCGCCCTGCGCGGGCTGGCGCAGGCCGCCCCGGTGCCCGGCCGGCTGTGCCCGCGCCGCTGCGGTGGGCACCTGATCCTCGATGACTCCTACAACGCCAATCCCGCGAGCATGGTGGCCGGGCTGCGGCTGCTGTCGCGCTATCCCGGGCGCCGCCTGGCGGTGCTCGGCCACATGGCCGAGCTCGGTGCGCAGTCTGAGGCCGGTCATCGCCTGGTCGGCGCCGAGGCGGCGCGCCTGCAGCTGTCGCTGGTCGCGGTCGATGCCCAGACGCAGGCGCTGTTCGAGTCCTATCGCAGCCACGGCGGAGACGACGGCGTGCATGCGCGCAGCCGCGATGAGGCGTTGGCGCTCATCACCCACCGCCTCGCTGTCGGGGCGACCACCGTGCTGGTCAAGGGCAGCCGCTCGGCGGGGCTGGAGTGGATCGTCGAGCACCTCGTCTCCGGCGGCAGGGTGGCGCCATGATGCTGCTGCTCAACGACCTCCTGGTGAATTGGGATGTGCACTGGGGCCCGCTGCGATTGCTCGAGTACGTCTCGACCCGCGTGGTCGCGGCCGCCTTCACCGCCTTCGTGCTGATGATGCTGCTGATGCCGCACCTGATCCACTGGCTCAAGCGCAAGAAATTCGGCGAGACCGGCGCCAAGGGCGATGGCGCGGTGGTGGTCGATGCGATGCGCGAAGGCAAGAAGGGCACCCCGACGATGGGCGGGCTGGGAATCGTGGTGTGCATCAGCGTGGCGACGGTGCTGTGGTGCGATCCCAGCGAGATGCGCACCTGGCTGATGCTCTTCGGCCTGCTGTCCTTCGCCCTGGTCGGCTTCCTCGACGACCGGACCAAGATCTTTAAGGGCGCGAAGGGCACGCCGCTGTTCGTCAAGCTCGGCATCCAGCTGGTCGCCTCGGCCACCTGCGGAATCGGGCTCTACCTGATCAATCAGCACATCGCCTACGGCGCCGACGGCCTGCTGCTGCACAGCCACCCAGCCGGCTCGCAGCTGCCCGAGTCCTACGTCAAGACCCTCTTCGATCCGGTGCTCGGCGAGCGCAGCTACACCGTGCGCCTGGCGGTCTACCAGCTCTCCTTCCCCTTCGTCTCGGTGGAATATGCGATCAACCTCGGCCTGGGGCTGATCGCATGGGTGATGCTGGTGAGCGTCGCCTGCGCCAATGGCGTCAATTTCACCGATGGCATGGATGGCCTGGCTTCGGGCACCATGCTCATCGCCGCCCTCGCCTTCATGGTCATCGCCTACGTGACCAGCCGCGTCGACACCGCCGACTACCTCAAGGTGCTCTACATCTCCGGCGGCCAGGACGTGGCGATCTTCTGCGCCGCCACCGCCGGGGCCTGCCTGGGTTTCCTTTGGTTCAACTGCGCGCCGGCCGAGGTGTTCATGGGTGATACCGGCAGCCAGGCCCTGGGCGGTGCGCTCGGCCTGGCGGCGCTCAACACCAAGCAGGAGTTCCTCGTGCTGCTGGTCGGCTTCGTCTTCGTCATGGAGGCCGGGTCGGTCGCGCTGCAGATCGCCAGCTACCGCCTGCGTGCGGGCAAGCGCATCTTCCTGTGCGCGCCGATCCACCACCATTTCCAGTACAAAGGCTGGCCGGAGTCGAAGATCGTCCTGCGTTTCTGGATCATCGCGGCGCTCGCCGCGTTGGTGGCCCTGGCAACCCTGAAGATACGGTGAGATATGGACGACACGGCCCTCATCCTCGATCTCTACGACGATCAGCCCCTGGGCAGTCCGGCTCCGCGCTGGCCGCAGGCGATCCTCCAGCCCCGGGTCAGCGACAAGCTCCTCGATGACGAGGCGTCGTACGACCAGCTGCAGCGCCTGCTGGCCACCGGAGGCGACGTCCCATGAGTGCCCGTTGGCTGCGCATCCAGCTGTGGTTCCTGGTGGTGGTGCTGTGCTGCTTCGGCCTGGTGATGATCGCCTCGTCGACCTCGATGGGGATCGGCAGCGGCGCCAAGGACGGCGGCATCACCTACAGCTTCCTGATCAAGCAGGCGGTGGCGATGGCCATCGGCGCCATCGTCGCCATGGTCATCAGCTCGCTGGGTGCCGAGCGCCTGCGCCAGGGCTGGCTGGTCGCCCTGGTGGTCGCGGCGGCGCTGGGATCGCTGGCGCTGGTGCATGTGGTCGGCCGCGAGAACCATGGCGCCAAGCGCTGGATCGATCTGGGGCCGATCAATCTGCAGCCCGCCGAGCTGGCCAAGTTCGCCCTGGTGCTCGCTGCCGCCTGGCACCTCTCGCGGGTGGCCGAGCGGGTGCGCTCGAGCTGGTACGGGGTGCTGCTGCCGCTGATCGGCTTCGCCCTCGTCGCAGGGCTGGTGTACATGACCAAGGATCTCGGCTCGGTGGTGGTGATGGGTGTGGTGCTCGGGGCGATGATCCTCTTCGCCGGTGCGCCCTGGTGGTACCTGCTGCTGGTGGGCCTGCCCTGCGTCCCGGCGATGCTCTACTACACCGTCTTCCAGGTCGCCTACCGACGCGACCGCCTGCTCGCCTTCCTCGATCCCTGGAACGCCGATGGACCGGCCGCCTACCATCTGCGCCAGAGCTTCATCGCCATCGGCAGCGGCGGGCTGTTCGGCGTCGGCCTCGGGCAGAGCACCTCGAAGCTGGCCTTCCTGCCGGAGAAGCACACCGATTTCATCTTCGCCGTGATCAGCGAGGAGCTCGGGCTGGCCGGCGCGCTGGCGGTCGCGGGCTTCTACCTGATCCTCGTATTTACCGGTCTGTTGATCGCCTCGCAGGCCAAGGACCGCTATCTCCGCCTGCTCGCCATCGGCGCCACCATGGTGCTCGGCACCCAGGCCTTCTGGAACATGATGGTGGTCACCGGCGCCGTGCCGACCAAGGGCCTGACCCTGCCCTTCATCAGCTATGGCGGCTCGAGCGTGGTGGTGTGCCTGGCGCTCATCGGCGTGCTGGATGTGGTCGCCTTCGCCAACGTGGTGGCTCTTCGCGCGGACAAGAGCTCCAGCCGCATCGGCGCGGCGGTACGCAGCGAAAAGGCCTGGCGCTGGCACAGCGGGGAGGTCGTATGAGCATGGCGCAGGCGAGCCTGGAACGGCGGCTGGGACGGCAGGCCGGGGACGTCCGCGGGCAGGGCGGCACCTGCCTGGAGGAGGCGTGGATGCTGCTGGCCTGCCAGGGTGGCAGTGGACGCGGACAGCCGGTGGCTCCTGGGCTGCGCCAGGCGCGCGAGCCCCACGTCGGGCGCCGCGACTCGGTGGAACGCCGCAAGCGCCATCCCGCGGTGGTCTCGCGCCTGCGCGCGGCGCAGCGCTTCAGCGGTCCGGAACGCCGGGATGTGCCCCATGCCTAAGGCCGATGGCATCCTCTTCTGCGGTGGCGGCACCGGCGGCCATGTGCTGCCCGGCCTGGCCCTGGCCGGTGCGCTGCGCGACCAGGGCGAGCACCATCTGCGCTGGATCGGCGACCCGGCCCGCGTCGAGGCGACGCTGGTGCCGGCAGCCGGCATCACCCTGCTGCCGTGGGGACTGTCGCGGCCGCGCCTGCGTGACCCGCGCTGGCTGGTGGCATCGCTCAGGCAGGCCTGGCGCTGCTTCCAGGAGCTGCGCCGCCATCCCCCGCGGGTGATCGTCGCCCTGGGCGGCTATGCCGCCCTGCTGCCCGGGCTGATCGCCCCGCTGCTGCGCCGACCGCTGGTGGTGATGGAGCAGAATGCGCGCGCCGGGCGCACCAACCGCCTGCTGGCACGTTTCGCCAGCGCGGTAGTGACCCAGTTCCCGGAGGCGGCCGACCGCCTGCCGGCAGGCAAGGTCAGGCAGGTCGGCAATCCGGTGCGCGCCATCGCCCACCTGCCGCGCGGCCGCGCGATGGGCATACGTGTGCTGGTGGCTGGCGGCAGCCTGGCGGCCACCACCTTGAACGACCTGGTGGCGGACAGTGCCAGCGAGCTCGCGGGAATCCCGGGCCTGAGCATCGTCCATCTGGCCGGCGAGGCGGATCGCGCACGCATCGAGGCGGCCTATGCGAAAGCGGGCGTGCAGGCCGAGGTGCACAGCTTCTACAAGGACATGCCCGGGCTCTACCAGCGCATCGACCTGGCGGTGACGCGTGCAGGCGCGACCACGGTCGCCGAGCTGTGCGCCGCCGGCATCCCGGCGCTCTACATCCCGCTGCCTTGGGCCGCCGAGGACCACCAGACCGCCAATGCCCAGGCGGTGGCGCGCATCGGCGGAGCGGTGGTGCTGCCGCAGGCCACCACCACCCCGGCGATGATGAACGGCTGGATCCGGCGCTTGGCCGGCGACCGCGCCCTGCTCGGGCGCATGGGCATGGCGGCGCACCAGCTCGCCCGGCCCGAGGCCGCACGCCAGGTGGCCGATCTCGTGCAGGGCCTGGACCGCGTCGCCGGTCTGGCCGCCGGCGCCAACCGCCGCGCGCTTCAGCGCCTGCGCGCCCAGCGCTCGGCGGTGCTCGGCTGGCGCCTCCCCCATACGGCCGCCGGCTCTGCCGGCACGGCCGTCCAGGCAGCTCAGCCATGATCTCAGCGCAATTCCGCGGCAGGCACATTCATCTGATCGGCATCGGCGGCGCCGGTGTCGGGGCGCTCGCGCCGCTGCTCATCCAGGCCGGCGCGACGATCTCCGGCTGCGACCAGCAGGAGGGGGCGGGCATCGCCGCCCTGCGCCGCCAGGGCATCACCGTCCATCTCGGCCATGCCGCCTCCCACCTCGAGGGTGTCGACCTGGTGGTGCATACGGCGGCGGTTGACGCAGATCATCCCGAACTGGCCGAGGCCCGCCGGCGCGGCATCGCGGTGATGGCCCGCGGCGAGTGCCTGGTCCGCCTGATGGCCGGGACGCGCACCCTGGCGGTCTCGGGCAGCCATGGCAAGACCTCGACCACCTGGATGCTCGGTCATCTGCTCGCCGAGGCGGGGCTCGATCCGGTGGTGATGGTGGGGGGCTCGGTGGCATCCTTGGGCGGCGGCGCGCGCGCCGGCCACGGTGAGCTGTTCGTCGCCGAGACCGACGAGAGCGACGGCAGCTTCGCCAGCGTCGAACCGACGGTCGCCATCCTCACCAACCTCGACCGTGAGCACCTCGACCACTACGGCAGCTACGCCGCCCTCGAGGACGCCTTCCACGCCTGGTTCGCGCGCATGCCGTCGTCCGCCACCCTGATCCTGCCGGTCGCAGGGGTGGGGAACCGGGTGGTAGCCGGCCTGTCCTGCCGCATCATCCGCTGCGGCCTCGAGGAGGGGGACTACCACTGCGCCGGGCTCGAGCTGGGAGCGGATGGCAGCCGCGCCCGCATCATCGCCTTCGGCCGCGACCTCGGCGAGGTCGGCGTGCCGCTGCCCGGTGCGCACATGGTGCACAACGCGCTGATGGCCATCGCCGCGGCCAGGCAGGTGGCCCCGGACTGCGATCTCGGCAGCCTGGTGCGCTGCGAACGGGTGCGCCGCCGCTTCACGGTCCATGGCGTCGCCCACGGCGTGCGCGTGGTCGAGGATTACGGCCACCATCCCGCCGAGGTACGCGCCACCATCGCCGCTGCCCGCCTCGCCGGCGGCCGCGTGCATGTGATCTTCCAGCTGCACCGCTATACCCGCACGCGCTCCTGCTTCGCCGAGTTCGCGAATGCCTTCGACCAGGCCTACGCGGTGGCGATGCTGCCGATCTATGCCGCCAGCGAGCAGCCGATCGCCGGCGTCAGCGCCGAGAAGGTGGCCCAGGCCGTCGCCGCGCGACGCGAGGGTTTCGCGTCCCTGGTGCTCAGCGCCCAGAGCGGCGAGGAGGCGATCCGCTTTGTCGCCCAGCACGCACAGCCAGGCGACACCTGCCTGGTCCTGGGGGCCGGGGACGTCGGCGACCTGGCAGGACCGCTGCTCGATTTTTTCGCCGCTCCGGGACATGACCATCATGTCCCGGAGCCGACCCCGCTGGGCGTGGTGAACCTATGCTGAGCCGACGACCCGCCGTTCTCCGGCCCTGCGCACGCTGCACCCCGGTGCGCTCCTGGGGGGCCTGCTGATGTTCACCGCCGGCTTCATCGCACGCAATCGCGTCAGCCGCCTGCCGCTCTCCGGTCTGACCACCATGCGCGTGGGCGGACCGGCGCAGCTGGTGCTGCTGGACTGCCGCAGCGATCTGCCCGAGCTGCTCAACCAGCGCCACCGCTGGCTCGGCAAGGGCGCCAACCTGCTGGTCGGCGACGCCGGCGTCGACGAGGCGGTAGTACGGCTGGGACCCGGCTTCGCCGCCATCGAGCTCGAAGAGCCTGCGGGCGGCACCACCAGGGTGCGTGCCGGTGCGGGCGCCGACCTGGCGGAGCTGATGGCGCAATGCCAGCGCGCCGGGCTGGCGGGGCCGGAGGGCTTGGCCGGCGTCCCCGCGACCGTCGGCGGGGCGCTGCGCATGAATGCCGGCACCAGCACCTGCTGGATGCTCGACTGGGTCAGCCGCGTCGAAGTGGTGCTGCCGGGGGAGGAGGCGCCGCGCTGGCTCGAGCGCGCCGAGCTGCCCGCCAGCTACCGCTCATGCGGCCTGCCGCCGGGCACGCTCTTCCTCGGCTGCGAGCTCGCGCTCGCCAGCGGCGACCCGGAGGCGCTGCGCGCGACTGCGACCAGGCTCAAGC
>PLEW01000044.1 GCA_003136555.1 Planctomycetota bacterium
ACCATGCAGGAGATGCCGGCTGGACCCGCCAGTCCGACTCACGCGCAGGGTGCACCGGCAGCGGCGCCCTGGCTGGGCCGTGAAGTGACCATGCAGGAGATGCCGGCTGGACCCGCCAGCCCAACGCCATCCCCAAGCGCATCCGCAGCGGCACCCTGGCTGGGCCGTGAAGCGACCATGCAGGAGATGCCGGCCGGTCCGAGCGCGCCGGCGTCGGCCCCTGGCGGTCCGCCTGCTCCTTGGCTGGGCCGCGAAGTGACCATGCAGGAAATGCCTGCTGGTGGCACCGCGAGCGCCCCACCCGATGGAGGCAATGAGTGGCTGGGTCGCGAAGTGACGATACCCCACATGCCCGACACGGGCACGAAGGCCGACTCCGAGGCTGATTGGATCGGCCGGGAAGCCACGGTGAGCGGGCCTGCGGCCCAGCCGCTGAAGGATGCCGCAGCGCGAGCCACGCCGACCGGCTTCACGCATGTCCACATCCCCGGATCGCCGACCCCGCCACCAGGCGGTCGGAGCGCCAGCTCATCCGACAATCGAAGCCGCAAGGGCACCAGCCATGCGATGGACACCTGGCACATGCAGGGCCGCAAGGGCAGCCATACCGGTCAGACGTGGGGCGACTGGGAGATCGGCGGTCTGCTCGGGGAAGGCGGCATGGGTGCCGTCTACCGTGCGCTGCAGCGCTCGCTCAAGCGACGCGTCGCACTCAAGGTGCTCTCTCCCAACCTCGCCGCCGACAATCGGCTGCTGCAGCGCTTCGAGCAGGAAGCGCGCATCTCATCGACGCTCTCGTCGCCGAACATCGTGCATGTCTACGCGGCGGGCGAATGGGATGGGAATCACTTCTTCGCGATGGAATTCGTCGAGGGGACCGACCTCTACGACATCATCAAGGCGCGCAAGGATGAGAACCGCCCCTTCAAGCCGGAAGAGGCGGCGGATTACATCCTCCAGGCCGCACGCGGATTGTCGGAGGCCGGCAAGTACGGCATCGTGCACCGCGACATCAAGCCGCCGAACCTGATGGTCACCAAGCAGGGCCTGGTGAAGATCGCCGACTTCGGCATCGTCAAGGTGCTGGGCGAGAGCCAGCTGACCATGGAAGGCCAGGCGGTCGGTACGCCCAGCTATGTCAGCCCCGAGCAGGGCCGAGGCGAAGCGACGGTGGATCAGCGCAGCGATCTCTACAGCCTCGGCGTGGTCTTCTATGAGCTGCTGTGCGGCCGCAAGCCGTTCGACGGTTCGACGCCCAATGCGCTCATCTACCAGCACTGCTTCGAAGAGCCGCCGCTGCCCAAATCGCTGAATCCAGATATCAGCGACGAATACCAGGCGGTGGTCCTGCGCTGCCTGCAGAAGAAGATCGAGAACCGCTACCAGGATGCCGACGCACTGGTCAAGGATCTCGAGGACATCCGCAACGGCAACATGGTCAAGTCGGTCATCTCCAACTACAAGCTGGGGACCGGCGCGGACGAGGCCAAGCGCGAAAACATGAGCTGGGCGCAGCGCAACCTGCTCAAGCTGGTGGCCGTGGCGGTGATCGTCCTGATCTCCGGCGTCGGCGGGATCATCTGGTACACCATGGGCGTTGCCGATGCCTCATCGAAGGCCAACCGTCTGCGCGAGGTGCTCAAGGATCTCGACAAGGTGGTGCCGCTGCCCAACGATGTCGATGGACTCCTGACCAAGCTCGCCGCAGTGGCTCCGGACCATGGCCGCGATGCCGATCTCCTGCGCTGGCGCGCCAAGGTGGATCGTGTGCATCAGCTCGCCAAGGAGCTCAATGCGCTCGATTCGCCGAGCATCGATGCCAAGGTCCGCCATGAGGCGAAGCCCGAGCTTGAGGACTACATCACCAGGGTCGGCGCCGAGGATGTCAATGCCGCCCGCTGGTCCAAGGCGCTCGCCAATGCGCAGCGCAATGAAGATGAACTGCGGGACATATTCCATCGCGCTGAGGCGGAGGTGCTGGATCTGCCGCACCGCGATCGTCTTGCTCCCCTGCTCGATCGCCTCGCGCTCCTGGTACCGCCCGATGATGCCCAGGTGCAGACCTGGAAGCGCACCCTTGGCGAATTCGACAAGCGGGTGAAGACGATGATCGCCCGTTTCGATGAGCTTGCGGCCAAGACGAGCCTCTCGGAAAGCGATCTCCAGTCGCTGACCCAGCTGCTGACGGTAGCCAAGCCGCTGCTTGGCAGTCAGGACGATCACATCACCAAGGGCGAGACCAGGCTGGCCGACATCCGTGGACGCATCGGACGCTACCGTGCGACCCTCAAGGAACGCTTCGCCAAGGAGGATCAGCCATCAAAGGCGTCGCAGGAGGCGGTCAAATACGATCTCGCCGCATTCCGGGTGCTGGTCGACTCGAAGGATTCCGATCTCGTCGGTTGGGATCAGCAGATCGCAGCCGCGAATGCGGTCCACGACGACCTCAAGAAGGACCTCGGCAAACTCGACCAGCCACCGCTCAAGGGGCAGACGCTCGAACTGGCCCTGATCAAACCGAATGCCGACATGCTGGCGCGGCTCGAGCGCCTGGCTCTGCCTGGCGATGCTGATGTACGGCGTTGGCAGGATCGCATCCAGGCATCGCGCGATTACCTGACCGACCTGAGCGAGCGCCTCAAGCCGCTCGATGCTGCAGCGCCGCTCAGTATGAAGCAGCAGGCGGACCTGACCGAGGCGATGGAGCGCTATGCGGCGAAGGGCGCTCTCGAGGCCGATGCAGGGCAACGCTGGCGTCGTCGCCTGGAGGAGGAGAAGGCGCGCGTGGTCGCGCTCCACCAGGCGATGGCCTCGTTCAATGCCCATGTCCCGATCACCGCCGAGATGCGGCGCGGGCTCGAACGCCTCATCATCGATGTCGGCAGCGACGATCCGGATGTGAAGGTGTGGCGCGCCAAGCTCGCCCTCGTCGATGCCCTGCGCACCCAGCTGGCGACCCTCGACCAGGCGGGAGCGTCCACGATCGATATCGGCAAGGTGCTCGAACGCCTGCGCGGCGAGATCGGCAATGACGATGCGGATGTGGTGCGTTGGAGCGCCAAGGTGCGCCATCTCGATGCCGCAGTCGCGGCCTTGCATGTCCTCGATCAGCATCTGCCACTGCCCCCGGATGTGGCCCCCAACCTCGCGATCGTTCATGAGGTGGTCGGCGACAAGGACCTCACCTGGAAGGCCTGGAATGACAAATTCGAACGGATCGGGGCGCTCAAGGCCGCATTGGCGCTGCTGCCCACCACCTATGCGCAATCCCCGGCTGCATACGATCTAGCCCATGCGCAATTCAGAGAATTGCGCACCCTGATCGGCGATGACGATGCCGACCTGCCGGGTTGGGCCAATCGCCTGGCCGTGCTCGATGGCCCCGGCCGGCCTATCTGGGCGGCACGCTTCGGTCGCGACAGCTTCGGCATCTGGGCAGATCTCGAGATGAGCGGTGGCGCCAATCAGCGGTTCCGCTTCGTACCGCCTGGACGGTACATGCGAGGCAGCCCCGACAAGGAGATCGGGCGCAAGAGCGACGAAGTGCGCACCCAGATCACCCTGACCAGGGCCTTCTGGCTCGCAGAGGACGAATGCACCCAGGCCTTGTGGACCGTGGTCATGGGTGCCAATCCGAGCCGGGATCGCGGTGACCGACTGCCCGTCCAGCGGATTTCCTGGGACGACTGCCAGGCATTCGTCGCCAAGCTGGCCAAGGCCCATCAAGGCCATCCGCCTGCTCGCCTACCGACCGAGAGCGAGTGGGAGTATGCCTGCCGGGCCGGCAGTACCGGACCCTATGCGAGCGCATCGCCGGGGGATGTCTCACTCGACAAGATCGGCTGGTACAATGGCAATTCGCGTGGCCAGAGCGAGGAAGTGAAACTGCGCTTCCCCAATCTACTCGGCCTCTACGACATGAGCGGGAATGTGTGGGAGTGGTGCCAGGATGGCTATGCGGCCTACTCGACCGCCCTGGTGGTGGATCCGATCGGCAGCGGCGCTGAGCAGCGCGTGGTGCGTGGAGGTTCGTGGGGAGATTCGGCTGCCATCTGCCGGGCCGCCAATCGCGCCAGCCTGCGACCCAACGTGCGGTCTGTCTATGTGGGTATGCGCTTGGCCTGCGATGTCCAATGGCAGGTGAATCCCGACGGGCGCGCGCTGATGGCGGCTTCCGCATCGGAGGCCATCGTGCGCCGCAAGCTCGAGTTCGGCGACACCGATGGCGTCCATGTCACCTTGGTGGTCAGCGTGCCGAAGCCCAGCCCGCCTCCCGTGCCGGTGACCGTGAAGCCGGTGATCCTCCCGGCCGCACCTGGAACCCCAGCACCAGTCGGTACTGCACTTCCGGCTGCCCAGACTCCTCCCGTTCCGCCGCTGCCAGTGCCCCCGGCTGCCACGCCGGAGTCTCATGCGTCAGCGGCAACCTCGGTGACGCCGACTGCCCCGAGCGCGCCGGCCATCGCACCGCGTGGGCGTCCCCTCGACACCACGTCGACGTCACCTGCTGCAGGGCAACCAGCTGTCATCACGCCGCCACAGCGTGGACGCCAGAATGCCATGCCACCAGCGGCTGTGGTGTCTCATGAGCAGGCGGCTGGCGAGTCGGCTGGCGCGCCGGTGCGCGGTCGTAGCGCACCCATCCTCCCTACCCCTCAAGCCGCGCCGATGGGCCCAGGGCAACCGGTCATGCCGGCGCATGTGCCGAGTCCGACCAGCAATGCGGCCCCTGCGCCACCGGCCATCCAGCCGGGCGTGCCGATGCCTGGCCCTGCGAGCTCTCCCCCGGTCCCTCAACAAGCGCCAGGGTCGCCGGCACCGGCACCGGCACCAGCGCTCAAGAAGCCGGAGACGACCTCGTCGACACCGATCAGCCCTGCAAAACAGTCCCCATCAGCGATGCCAACGACCGCTTCGCCCGGCCAGAATCCCGCACCCCAATCGGGCCCCATCCAGCGTGGTCGCACATCCGATGGCCAGCAGGCCCAAGGCACATCGGTCCTGCGCGGCGCCCAGACCTCCACCTACACGGATTCCCACCCATCATCGCTGCGCGGTCGCCAGGCGGATACGACGCCGTCGGCATCGGCGCAGCCACCAGCAAGCCAGCCTGCCGTGGCCACGCCACCCACGCCACCCACGACTCCAGCCCATTCACCCGCACCAGTGGGCCAGGATCAGAGCGCGATTCCTGCCGCACCCGCCCCAGTAGATGAGAAGAAGCAGTAATGGACGACCGGATCAACGCCCTCACTTTTCCGCATCACCGCACCAGATCCTCCAGGTCTTTCCGCTGGTTGTCGACCGTATGGGAGATGCGGCGTGCCGGTTGCGCGGTCATCGGGTTCCTGCTGCTGGCGATTGGCATCTGTGGCGAGGGACTTGCGGCGTCGGATATCTCCACGGTCACGGTGACCCAGGCCAGCGGCACCTATACCACCGGACAGACGCTCACCATCCATGTGGTGTTCGATGTTTCCATGAACGTCTCGGTCGCGGGCACGAATCCCACCATCAGCCTCAATTCGGGCGGGACTGCGACCTACCTGGGAGGCAGCCAGGCCGGCATCTCGACGATGGATTTCAGCTATACCATCGGCAGCGGTGATACGGCAGCCGCTCTGGCGACCACCACCACTCCGGTGATCACCCTGAGCGGTGGGGCGACCATCGTCCTGAACTCCGACGGCATGACGAATGCGGACCTCGCATATGCTCCGGCTAATCTCCAGAACGGGTCCGGGGGAGGGTATGCGATCAATCCGCCCCAGACCCTCCAAGGGCTCACCGTGGCCTCAAACGGCCAGAACGATGTCACCGGCCAGGCTATCCTGCTCAGTGCCACCTTCGACGGCAACGTCGTGGTGTCCGGTGTGCCGACCATAGCGCTGAGCTCAGGCGGCACAGCGACCTATGCGAGCGGCTCCGGCAGTACGGTGCTCAGCTTCGTGTACATCGTCGGGGCAGCGGACTCCAGTGCCGGGCTGGCGTGCAGCAATACCAGCGCGCCCATCACCCTCTCGTCCGGTGCGACGATCAGCAACAGCGACAATACCGCGGTCGCTGCTGTGCTCGCGCTATCCATCCCGGGCGCGATCCTGTCGTCGGTCAATGCCCAGCCGACGACCATCAACGACCCCCCGACAGCGGCGACCATCAGCTCGCTGAGTGTGGTTCAGGCCGGGGGCACCTACTATACCGATAGCGCCCTCGACATCACGGTGACCTTCAGCTCCCCGGTGGTCGTCGATACCACGGGCGGCACGCCGAGCCTGGCGCTGAACTCCAAGGGAACGGATGCAAATGCGACCGCGATCTACTCTTCGGGCTCAGGGTCGGATACCCTGACGTTCCACTACCTCGTCGCGGCGGGGAACAGCTGTGCTTCGGGGACGTTCGGCAACCTGGTCAATGCCGTGACGCTCAATGGCGGGACGATCACCGATCTCAACTTCGCTTCGACCAATGCCTCGACCACCCTGGCCGCGGGGACGCTGGTGTCGGCGGCGAATGGGCAGCCATTCACCATCGTCAGCGAGGCGCCGGCAACCGTGACGGGCATTTCGGTAGCCCAGGGCAATGGGAATTACGACTCGGGCCAGTCGCTGACAATTAATGTGACCTTCTCGGGCGCAGTCGATGTGACAGGTACGCCGACCCTGGCGCTGAACTCGGGCTCCACCTTGGCCTATTATTCCTCCGGCGCCGGCAGTGCGACACTGGCCTTCACCTATGTCATCGGCGCGTCGGACTCCACCGCCCTGCTCGATATCGCCTCGACCACCCCGATCGCCCTGCCCGGCAGCGCCACCATCCTCAACCACAGCAGGGTGATCCCGGCGAACCTGGCATGCACGCTCGGCGCGATCAGCGGCAGCCAGACGATCAGCATCAATGCCACCTCGGCGGCGACCATCACGGCGCTGAGCGTGGTCCAGGCAGGTGGGACCTATTATACCGACAGCGCGTTGGACATCTCGGTCACCTTCAGCGTACCGGTGTCGGTGAATGCCACGGGTGGCACGCCGAGCCTGGCGCTGAACTCCCAGGGCTCGGATGCGCATGCGACCGCCATCTACTCGTCGGGATCAGGGTCGAACATCCTGACGTTCCACTACCTCATCGCGGCGGGGAACAGCTGCGCAGCGGGGACATTCGGCAACCTGATCAACGGCTTGGCGCTCAACGCCGGGACGATCACCAACCTCGGCTCGCCAACGACCAACGCGATCCTCAGCCTGGTCGCGGGGACGCTGCATTCGGCTGCGAATGGGCAGACGTTCACCATCGTCAGCCAGGCGCCGGACACGGTGACGGGCGTCTCGGTTGCCCAGGGCAATGGGAACTACAGCTCGGGGCAGTCATTAACCATCGATGTGGCCTTCTCCGGTCCCGTGAGCGTGACGGGAACGCCGACCATGGCGCTGAATTCGGGATCGACTCTCGCCTACTACTCATCAGGTTCCGGCAGCTCTACCCTGGCATTCACCTACACCATCGGCGCGGCTGATGCCGTCACCAAGCTCGATGTCGCGTCGCCGAATCCGATCGCGCTGCCCGGCGGCGCCACCATCCTCAATTCCGGGACGGAGATCCCGGCCAATCTCGCCTGCGCGGTAGGATCCATAAGCGGCAGCCAGAGCATCAGCATCAATGAGGTGCAGCTGACCATCACCGGCATCACCGTGGGCGTTGCCGGAGGCAACTACTTCAGCGGTTCGGTGCTGCCGATACAAGTGGTCTTCAGCGGCAATGTCCAGGTCAGCGGGGCGCCGACCATCGCGCTGAATACCGGGGAGTCGGCGTTGTACTCGGCGAGCGGATCCACCGCCACCACCCTGCTCTTCAACTATACAGTCCAGGCGAGCGACTACGCCGCGGCATTGAACCTCAGCAACAGCAGCCCGGCGATAACCCTCAACGGCGGTACGATCACCGACACCACGGCGGATCAGCTCGCGGCGAATCTGGACTTCGGACCGGTGGCGGACCTGGTTGGTAACGATGGCAATCCGCTCAGCATCAATGCACCGCCGGTCCCATACCTGGGAGGGGGTACGACCGCCGATGTCAGCGGGCTCACCTTCCCTCCAGCCACCGCGCCATTCGAGACCATCCTCGCCGGAGGTGCCGCCATCGGCCCGGGCAATGCCGCGAACTACCTCATCCAGAGCTTGACCATAACCCTGGTCGACCATCCAGATGGCACGGCCGAGAGCCTCGGCATCTCCTCCGGCGTGACGCTGACGGCAGCCCCGTATGACAATGTCACCATCGGCACCTTCGACAACCTGACCGGGTCGCTGATCATCACCGTGGGCAATGCCAGCACGGCATCGGGCTTCACCATGGATGGCGGCACATTCCTGCCCATCCTCCAGAACATCGTCTACCGCAACTCGAGTCCTACTACTGCAACGCCAGGCCCGAGGCAGGTGAATTTCCAGCTGACGGACACCAATGGCAGGACATCCGCCATCAGCATCGCGACCCTCACGGTCGGCACGGGACTGCCAGTGGTGACGCTTAACGGCGCGACCGCCAATACGACGTTGCTCTACACCCAGGGATCCGGCGCTGTCCCGTTCTGCCCATCGGCCTCGATCAACAATCCGACGCCAGCCTGGGTGCCCGAATACGATTACTCGACAGGCACCTATTCGCCCTACTACCTCTATCAGATGATAGGCACCTTCAACCTGATCGAGTACGAGGGCAGCGTCCTCGATTCGGTCACCATCACCATGACCAATCCGGACGGTACGGGCATCTTCCCGAGCGGCACGGAATCGATCTCCTTCACCCCGCTGCCGAATTACGTGTTCGACAATACCATCGAACCGCAGCCAGCCGGGAATTTCCTGGCGTTCACCGGCCTGAACTACGATCCCTACCCGATGTTCTCGGTCACCGGCAACACCCCGGTGTTCACTGCGACATCCCAGACGGTCACCATCGCCGGCAGCCAGACCGCAGCGCAGATGATCGCTCCGAATATGCCGGCGATCTATCCGATCCCCACCAATGTCATGCAAGGCATCATCCAGTCCCTGACCTACTCGAATTCGAGCTCGAATCCGACCCAATTCGGCGTGCATCGGCTGCTCAATATCGTGGTCACCAACACCTCGACGAGCTCGCCCGCAACTACATCGGTGGCGGCCTCATGCCTGATCACCATCAATCCCACCAACGTCGCCCCTGTCATAGCGCTCGCGGCGCCGGTCGCCGGGACCTCGCCGGCCTACCCGGCGATCCTGCAAGGCGCCCAGAACACGCCGCTGACTGGCATCGCCATCAGCGACCAGGATGGCAATGACAATAGCGAGACGTTGACGATCTCCGTTCAGCATGGCACGGTGCGCACCGCATCGGCCGGGCCGGCAGCGTCGATCGTGATGAATGGCGCCCTGGATGCCAACGGAGGCGCCCTCAACAATGCGCTCGCCTCGCTGACCTATACACCGGATGCGCTCTACAACGGGAGCGACACCCTCACCCTGTCGCTCGACGACAACGGCCACTCGAGCCCCAATCCGAGTGATCCGGTCTATGCGCTGACAGCGACGCAGACGATCACCATCCCCATCACCGCCACCAATCAGCCGCCTCAGATAACGCTCCCCAGCGAGCAGGTCGGCAGCGAGAACGCCAGCATAACCTTCAACCAGCCGATCCAGGTCTCAGACCCTGACCTGACCGGGACAGGAGTGCTCCAGGTGTCGTTGAGCGTGGCGCATGGCACCATCAGCCTGGCATCGACCGCCAACCTGGACTTCAGCTTCACCGCGGATGTCTTCGGGGCGCCGCTCGGTCCGGTGGCCGCTGGACAGCCCTACCAGACCATGCTGTTCCGCGGCGCGATCAACGACATCGACGCCGCATTGTCGCAGATCACCTACCAGGGGCAGGCGAATTTCTATGGCCTCGATGTGGTCACCGTCCAGGTCAACGACCTGGGGCAGTTCGGCCAATGGGATTCGACGCCTCAGATAGCCGGGCAGGTGGTCCACGGACCTGCGAGCGGGCCCACCGCCCAGTCGTGGACGGTCACCAGTTCGTTCAATGTCAACGTCGCCTTCGTCAACCAGATTCCGCAGATCGCGGCCAACAACGCCCTGCTGGTCCCGGCGGGCAACAGCAGGCCGCTCACCGGCGGCTCCTACACTGCCCCAGTCTCCTATCCGTTGCTGGGGCAGCCGTTGAACCCCATCCAGACGCCCTATGGGCCGCCCGGGAGCGGGACCGTGCCGTTGGCCGGGGGGGCGTCAAACCTTGTCGCCCAGGATGTCGAGACCGTGGATGCGCGAGGGCTGACCTACACCATCGTGCTGGCGCCGACGCAGGGGACCCTCACCCTCAGCGGTGCGTCTCTGGCCGCATCGGGGACCTTCACCCAGGATGATCTCAACAACGGGCGGGTTTACTACGTCCATGACGGCGCCATCAAGGGCAATGACAGCTTCGTCTTCACCTGCTCGGATGACAATGGCAGCAGCCATCCGGTTGGCGCCAGCGATACTGCCAACGGGGTCAACAGCAACCTCAACACCAACATATTCACCATCAACATCAGCAGGCTGAATCCGGAAGTGATCTTCAGCGGACCGATACCGCTGTTCCTGGAGAATCCCGGGACCCCGGTGATCATCGACAACAATGCCCAAACAGCGGTCTACAATGAATCCGATCCGACGGCCTTCGTCACCGGAGGAGGCATAGGGTCGATGACCGTCACCCTCTCCATCCCCGTACCGGCCACCTTGCCGGCTGGATTCCCGGCCTATACCGACAGCCAGGATGTCCTCGACATCAATCCGCCGCCCGGAGGCGCCATCACTGCTGCGGTGATCTCCGGAGCGGTCCCCAAGGCCTATTCCCTCACCTACACCTCCTCGGGCACGACGATCCCGATCGGCCAGCTGACCACCGGGTCCGGTACGGTTGCATTATCGGTGGTCTTCTCCTCGCAGAGCAACATCCCTGTCGATGCGGTGACGCAGGTGCTGCACGCCCTGACCTTCAGCAGCCCATCGAAGAATCCATCCGCCGCGGCTCGCGAGATCACCGTGGTGGTGACCAACAGCGCCGGCTATTCCAGCCCGCCGGTCACCAAGGAGATCGATGTCCTGCCCTTCGACAATCCGCCGACCATCGCCGTGCCGCCGGTGCCTGCCGGATATGACGTCCCGCGAGTGACCATCACCGGTCCAGTCGGCGCCAGCGATACCGACAGCATCATGACCTATTCCGTCTCGACCGCCCCGGTGAAGGGCACGGTGACGGTGTCCAACAACACCTGGTCGTACACCGCCTTCGCGGCAAGCTCCGGGACCGACAGCTTCTCGATCACCGTCTCGGATCTCGGCATCCCATCGAACCTGACCCCGACGCCGACGCCAGTGACGCAGACCTATCAGATCCAGATCACCCCGGTGGGCATGGCGGGCACCCCGCTGATCCTCTCGAATGCGCTGATGGAGATCGAGGAGGGCGACAACCTCTCCTACACGCCCACGGTATCGACCAGCGGCAATCTCAGCTTCCAGCTCATCGGCCTGTCGGCCGCGGGCGTCGTCGGCGCGGGCGTCGTCCNNTCGGGCGTCGGCTTCAATTCCGGCGATGGCACGATCACCTGGCCCGGAGTGCCGCTGCCGAGCCTGCTGTACTACAATTTCGGCATCATGGTGACCGATACCACGACCCAGCTCTCGAGCTACCAGCCCATACTGCTCAAGGTCTTCGCGGCAGGCAGCAGCAACAACTGAGCCTCGGAACCAGAGCATCCACCCATGGACCTGCGATGAACGCACAGCACCCCATCAGATCCAGCCCGAACGGCCCCCAGTCGCCCAGCATCACCCTGGCCGGAGGTGTCACCGCCATCGTCGCGCTGCTGCTGGCCGGCTGCAATTCGGCCAATCTCGGAGTGAGCATCCAGGGCAAGGGCGATGGGGCCTTGGCGACAGCTGTGGGCACGGTGTCATCGTCCTATGTGCTGCTGGATCTTTCGAACGGCTCGCTCAGCAGCCAGGTGGCGATCCCGGATCTGACCACCAATTCCGCCTACACCTCCTCGACCATGGTGTTCAAGCGCGTGTCCGGGCTGGGCAACGACTTCCTGCTCGGGGTCTTCGAGGTCACCCAGGCGCAATGGAGCATCATCGCTCCCGTCCAATCGGGTGGCGTGCCGCCATGGGATCCGACCAAGGTCGATCCCTCCTTCGTCGGCGGTTCGGGGGCGATCAGCGGCCCGAAGCCGGCCTTCGATCTCAGCTATACCGCGATCGCGACGGCCCTGGCCAGCTACAATGCCGGGAAGACGTTCACCCTCGCCGTGCCGACCTCCGCCCAGTGGACCTATGCCTGCGCTGCGGGCAGCACCGGCCTGTGGTCGTGGGGGAATGACTCCTCGAATGCCACCGTCAGCGCGAATGCGGTGGTCTGGGAGACCCAGGGCGATACCGCCAGCAGCCAGGGCCCGCAGGCGGTCGGAGGCCGGCTGGCCAATGCCTTCGGCTTCTACGACATGCATGGCAACGTATGGGAATGGACCAGCCCGGGGACGACCATCCAGGGCGGTTCCTGGCATGATTCGGTCACCCAGGCGCGCACCGCCAACCAGGTCGGCCTGCTCGATGCGAACATCACCGACACCACCTCGCATGCGCTGATCGGTGTCCGTCTCATGCTGAATCTGTGAAGCCGACTACGATTATCCGCCCTGGAGTCTCGATGCCAATCCTGTCATGCGGCAGCGGCGCACGCCCGCATCCGCGCGCCTCGTCCGTGATCCCCGCATCGCTCGCCGTCGTGCTGATGCTCTCCTCCTGCGTCGGCAGCGCTGAGGGGGCGGAATTCGTCATGCGCGACATGCAGGCCGATGCCTCGGTGCTGCCGACCGCATTCGACTACACCCTGACCTCGCCGTCCGCGAACCGCACGGGCAGCGACCACTTCGATGCCGGAACGGGCCTGGAGCTGGGCGGCCGCTACTCGATCGGACGGGTCGGCGATCCGTTCGGCCTGGTGCTCGGGCTCGACGTGTCCGAGACGACCTACAGCTACGATTCGCAGAATTTCCTCTTCGCCTATGGGGTGCGCGGCTCGATCGGCGCCGGCTGGGCGTTCAATGACGCCTTCGCGCTCACCGGCGAGGTCGGCGCGCTGGTCGGCAGATCCCGCATCTCGCTTCCCTCCACCAGCGCCTCGCCGTCGCTGTCGGCTTCGGGCAGCTACCACAGCTACGATATCCGCGTCGAGGGCATCTACACCATCACCCGGCGCATGCTCATCAGCTGCGATCTCGGCTACCTCAGCCAGACCCACGACCTCACCACCGGCCAGGGCGACAGTTTGACCTTGGTGGTGAAGGGGATCTATGTCGGCATCGGCATGACCTGGCGGTTCTCGAATGCCCCCGAGCGCGTCGAGTAGCGTCCTCCATGATGGCCGTCTCCGCCCAGGAAGGGCAGGAGCGCTCCCGCGGATGCGTGAACAGGGGGCCGATCGCCAGCGGCCATCAGCCGATCAGCTCCTTTATCGGGCCCGTGCTGTCGGAGAACTTGTCGACCTGGAGGCCGAGGCGCGCGAGGATGTCGCCATGCAGGTTGCACATGGGCGTCTCAGGCTTGCAGGCGATGTAGCGGCCGGTCTTGATGGTCTTGCCGCCCTTGCCGCCGAGCAGGACCGGCAGGTCATGGGGATCATGGGCGTTGCCATCGCGGATGCCTGAGCCGAACAGCACCATGCTGTTGTCCAGCAGGGTGTCCGGGCCCTCCTTGATCGCCTTCATGCTCTCGAACATGTAGGCCATCTGCTCGACGTGCCAGATGCCGATCTTCTTGTACATCTCGAGCTTGTCGGGCTTGTTCTCATGGTGGCTGATCTCATGGTGCCCGCCGTTGACGCCCGGGAGGAAGGAGAAGTTCTGCCCGGTCACCTCATTGCCGAACATGAAGGTGGCGATGCGGGTGGTGTCGGTCCAGAACGCCAGCACCATCAGGTCGATCATCAGCCTGCACAGCTCCTCGTGCGAGGTCTTGCGATCCGAGCCGTTGAATTTGCGCACCCGCTCGTCGAGCTGGGGCAGGGCCCTGAAGGCCGCGGCGTCGATGTGGTGGGGCTCGGTGGCGTGCTTGATCTCGGCCTGGATGCGGCGCTCCACATCGCGGACCGAGGTCAGGTACTCGTCGAGCTTGCGGCTGTCGCTGGGCCCCAGACGGCCCTTGAGGCTCGAGCTGTCGTCCATCACGAAGTCGAGGATGCTGCGGTCATCCCACGGGGTGAGCGCGGAGGCGCGCTTGTTGGCGTCGCCGCTCGCGCCGCCCTGGCCGCGGAACAGCCGGTCGAAGGCCTGCTTGGGATCGACCTCGCGGGCCTGGGGGGTGGTGGGGGTCGACCAGGAGATATGGCTGCCGTAGAGGGTGGTGAGCTTGACGTTGTTGTCGACGAAGCTGTTGGGGCGCTCGACGGTCAGTTCGATCGAGGGCAGGCGGGTGTACTGGCCGAGGTACTGGGCGGCGAGCTGATCCATCGACTGCCCACCGGAATTGATGTCCGCGCCGGTGGTCTTGGTAATGGTGGTGCCGGTGAGCCAGGCGGCGATCTTGGCGTAATGGCCGTCATTGGGGAATGAGCCCTTGTTCTGCAGGCCGCTGATGACGTTGACCTCGCTTTTCAGCTTCTCGAGCGGTGCGAGGATCTCGGGCAGCTCCGCCAGCGGACCAGGGACCTTGGGGCTCCAATGGTGCGGATTGACCCCGTTTGGCATGTAGAGGGCGGCGAAGCGGACCGGGATCTTGCGTGGCACGACCTTCGGCTCGGCCGAGAACAGGGTGGGCTCGGACATCACGTCGAGCAGCGGCAGCGCCAAGGCGACGCCCAGCCCGCGCAGCATGGTCCGGCGGGATATCTGCCATGAACGTTTCATTTGCTGGCCTCCTGGGCGACGAGCGGTTGATTGCGGCTGTAGCGGAACGGATAGCTGGTGGCGATGGCGGTGATGACGGTATCCATGTGGTAGCCATCCTTGGTGACGGTCTGGAGGATCTCCTTGATCACCGGGCGATCATAGGCCTCGGTGCCGCGTCCGAGCGCATAGGCGAGCATCTTCTCGATGAACACCCGGGCGAACTGATCCTTGCGCTTCATCAGGATCTTGCGCAGTTCGACTGGACCGGTGAAGGTCTCGCCGCTGGGCAGGGTGCCGGTGGCATCGATGGGCTCGCCGCGCACATCCTTGTCGCGCCAGAGCCCGAGGACATCGAAGTTCTCCAGGCCGAAGCCGAGCGGATCGATGCGCGAATGGCAGGAGGCGCAGACCGGATCGGCGCGATGCTTCTCGAGACGCTTGCGCAGGCTCAGCTCGTCCTTCTCGCCTTCCTCCTTGGGCAGCGAGGGCACATTGGGCGGGGGCGGGGGCGGCGGCGCATTGAGGATCTGCGAGAGAATCCACTTCCCGCGCACGACCGGGCTGGTGCGCAGGGCATGAGAGGTGGAGGTCAGCACCGCGGACATGCCCAGGACACCGCCGCGCTTGGCATCGGGGAGCGTGACGCGCCTGTACTGGGCGCCATCGACGCCATCGATGCCGTAGTGGTGCGCCAGCTCGCCATTGACGTAGGTGTAGTCGCTCTCGAGGAGATCGATCAGGCTGCGGTTTTCGCTGATCAGGCCAGCCATGAAGGCGACCGGCTCGCCGATCATCGACTCGCACAGCGAGGGGGTGAAGGTGGGGAACTTGGTGGGATCGGGGCCATTGCTCCGGAGCGTCTCGAGCTGCAGCCATTGGGTGGTGAAGTTCAACGCCAGGGCGTGCGCCTTCTCGTCCTTGAGCATGCGGGTGACCTGCTGGGCGATCACCTCCGGATCGCTAAGCTTCTTCTGCTCCGCCAGGGTGAAGAGCTCCTCGTCGGGCATCGTCGACCAGAGGAAGTACGACAGCCGCGAGGCGATCTCATAGGGGCTGAGGGCGAAGGCTCCACGCTCCGGCTTGGCCTCCTCGGCGCGGTAGAGGAAGCTGGGCGACAGCAGTGCCGCCTTCAGCATCTGCCGGACGCCATCCTCATAGGAGATGCCCTTCTTCTCGCAGTAATCGAACACCCTGAGCAGGTGCTCGATCTCCATCGTGGTGACCGGCCGGCGGTAGGCGCGCTTGGCGAAGGCGGTGGCGGTTGCCTTGGCGGCTTCGCGCCGGCTCTTGGGCTTGTCATCGGCGGGCTTGACCAGCGCCAGGCGATCGGGCTTGGCGGCATCCAGGACGGAACTGGCCGCATCGAGCAGCTTCTCGAGCAGCAGCGGGGGGATGAACAGCGTATCGGCGTTGTTGTCGAAACCGCCGCCGCCGCCGCCATCGACCGGGAACTTGTCGGCAGGCCGCAGGTCGACGCCGAGCAGATCGCGAACGGTATTGTTGTACTCCAGCCGGCTGAGGCGGTGCAGCACCACATGTCCCGGATCGCGCACCTGCTTGGCGGGATCGATGTTGTCGAGGGCGTAATCGACCCAGTTCGCCAGCTTCTCGCGGATATCCACCGGCGGCTGGGTCGCGGTCTTGGGCGGCATCTCGCCTTCGCGCAGGACGCGCAGCACATCCTCCCAATGGTCGGCAGCATGCTGGACATCATCCATGCTCGCGTATTTGGTGAAATTGACCCCGCCCTTGTGCTTCTGCTCGCCATGGCACTCACCGCACCAATGCTCGATCACCGGGCTGATGTCGCTGGTGAAGGACAGCTTCTCGGGCGTCTCGACGGCCGCGGACAGGCAGCCTGCGCAGGCGAACAGGCACAGCATCCAGTGCAGCGTCTGCATCGTCCCCAAATGCACAGCAGGAGAACAGCGCCTCATGACAGAGGATACGCTCAGCCGGCCATGTCGCTGGCACGGCAATGCGCTGGCGACGAGAGCGCGTACCAGGCACGGCGACCGGGGACCTAGGGAGAGGCTTGGCAAGGGGTTGCGTCTGATCGGCACGGTGCGGACTGCCCTCGCCATAGTATGACGCGGAACTGCCTTCTATGTCACAAGATACGACGAGCCATCAGACACGTATCGAGGTCCGGATTCGTTTCAATGCCACTGTCCCGGCCAGCGCCGGTGCACGGGTCGCTGTGTCTGTGCCGATCTCGCCGCCTGAGGGGTTCGCCTTGGACGGCCCTGTTCACCTGCGAGGATGCCCGGCACCCAACGACGCGGAGCCGTGTATGCCGTCTGCAGCGCTCGCCCTTTTCGCCATCGCACTCATCAGCGTGCTCGCGGCCGTGCCGGCGCGAGCCGATGACGCGGCCGCCGCCGGGGAGCGCTGCTTCGAGATGCGCACCTATACCGCTGCGCCGGGCAAGCTCGAGGCGCTCCATGCACGCTTCCGCGACCACACCAACGCCTTGTTCACCAAGCACGACATGACCATGGTCGGCTATTGGACGCCGACCGACGGGGAGATGGCCAAGGACACCCTGGTCTACATCCTGGCCTACCCGAACCGGGCGGCCCGCGATGCCTCATGGGAGGCGTTCCAGAAGGATCCGGAGTGGCAGAAGGCCAAGGCCGATTCCGAAGTCAACGGCCCGCTGGTGGTCAAGGTGGTCTCGGTGTTCCTCAAGCCCACCGACTATTCGCCGCTGAAGTGACTGGGCGCCGGCGGCAGGCCGCCGGCAGTCCCGCGCCGACCCTGGTTGCCAGGGTAGCGGGCGCTGCGCACGGACGTGGCGGGAGCAGCAGCGACAACGGATCGGCCGCAGGCAGCGGCAGATCCGTTGCGGTGACATCCGCGTCGCTCAGGATGGAACGGTCACTTCGCCAGTTCGGTCAGCGTGGCATCGAAGAACGTGACGCACTTTGGCAGGTTCACATCGAGATCGGCGACCTTGGTGTTCTCGTATTCGATCGAGGTGTAGCCCTTGTATCCGAGCTTCTTCAGCTCGGCGAGGATGCCCTTCGCATCGCCCACGCCGGTACCCCAGACCTCGTCGTGCCCATCGCCGGCGAGCTTGTTGAGGTCCTTGAAGTGGCAGTGAATGACGCGGCCCTGGAGCTTCTCCATTTGCTCGACCGGGACCCAGCCACGGCGTTGCCAGTGCCCGGTGTCCGAGCAGGAACCGACCCAGGCGGAGCAATCCTTGGTCTTCTCGAGCACCTTCTCGGGCGGCCAGCTCTGGGGATGGTTATGCAGCGCCATCTTGATGTGGTACTCATTGCACAGCTTGTCGAGCATCTCGCTGGGGGTGGTCTCGGTGACCAGCACCTGGATGCCCATCTTCTTCGCCCATTCGAAATCCTTGCGTGCCCCCGCCTCGTCTTCCGGGATGCCATCGACGCCATAAGCCACCAGGCTCTGGCCGTTGGCGCTGAGTTTGGCCTTGATCTCGTCGGCCGTCGCATCATCCATGCCCCGACCGACCTTGATATTGGAACCCGGCTTCAGCTTCTGCCCAGGGAACATCTCGATGTACTTGATGCCCAAGGTCTTGGCGCGATCGACGGCTTCGAAGAAGGTGAGTTCCCGATAGGTCCAGCACTGGAGGGAGAGCTTGATGCCAAGCTTCTCTGAGGCCGAATCATCCCGATCGGCTGCGGAGGCAGTCAGGGATGCGGCGAGCAGGGCGGCACCGAGGAGGAAGGAGGGGATGCGCATGGGGCGTGTTCTCTGGTGGTGAATGCGGAATGCCCGTTCAGGCGGGCGGGGACGTCTTAGTGCGGGTTTGTCAGGCTGGCCAGGGTGGAATCGACGAAGGTGATGCAGGTGGCGAGATTGGCGTCGAGCTCGGGGATGGTGCCGTTCTCGTATTCCAACGAGAGGTAGCCCTTGAAGCCCTCATGGAGCAGCTCGGCAAGCATGCCGCGATCGTCCGACTTGCCGGTGCCTAGTGGGATATCAGGTCCCGGTCCGAAGCCGGCACGGTCCTTGAAATGGGCATGCAGCACACGTCCATCGAGCTTCTTGATCTGCGCCACCGGCTCCAGGCCATCGGTCATCCAATGTCCGGTATCGGCGCAGGCGCCGATCATCGGCGAAAGGCCCATGCAGGCGGCGAGCACAGCATCGGGCTGCCATTGCTTTGGGTGGTTGTGCAGCACCAAGCGGATGTGGAATTCATTGCACAGCCGATCATGCACGGCATTGGGCTTGGCCGCGGTGACCAGCACTTCGACGCCCATCATGCGTGCCCAGGTGAAGGCGGCGCGCGCTCCGGCCTCGTCCTGGGGCACATCGTCGACGCCATAGGCGACCATGCGCACGCCGCGGTCGGCGAGCTTCTTGAGGATCTCCTGGTTGAGTTCGTCGCCCAGGCCCCTGCCCATCTTCTCCGGCCCGCCTGGCCGCACCTTCTGGCCCGGATAGGGCTCGATGTAGCGCAGGCCGAGCAGGGCGGCCTTGTCGATGGTCTCGAAGAGGCTCAGGGCGCGGTAGGTATAGCATTGCACCGACAGCTTGATGCCCAGCTTCTCGCTCAGGGCATCGTCGCGGGCGACGGTCGCGGCGTTGGCGCTGAGGCAGGTGCCGGCAAGCAGCGCCATCAGGCAGCCGAACAGTCGGATCGATGTCATGAAACCCCTCCCCAGGTGGTACGGCGAGACGCTAGCAGCGCGCATCGGTCCGTGAAGCTCCTGGCACCTTGGCGGCACCAGGCAAGGGGTACACCCGATGGTCCCGGACGTTGGGGTCCGCCGGGTGCCCCAGGGGACCCCGGGGGCGGTCGGTGCAGGGTGCAGATGGGCGGTCAGCGCGCCTGGGAGGTGGTGGAGACGGTGAGCGGCATCAGCTGCTCACGCACATAGGCGCCATTGTGCGCGGTAGCGCCATCCGGGTCATGCTCGGCCCGCGGGCATTCATCCTCGACCATGATCCAGCCCTGGTAGCCCGTCTGCTGGAGGAAGCGCACAACACCGGTGAAATCGATCACCCCCTCGCCCATCGCCGCCCAGCTGCCATCAGACGCCATGTCCTTGAAGTGCAGATGGTTGATCAGCGAGCGATAGGTCTTCACCACGGTCAGGGGGTCCATCCCCCCCTTGGCGATGTGGCCGAGATCCGGGGCGTAGCCGCAGGCGCTCGCATCCAGGCCGTTGAGCAGGACCTGATAATCATCCGCGGTGCGGAAGATCGAGCCGGGGGGGGAGTTGGGATGGTAGGTGCAGTGCACGCCCTGGCTGACGGCGCGCCGCGCCACGCTGTTGGCGCAGGCGAGCAGATTGCGCTGGCGCTCCTGGAGATGGGAGCGGTCGGTGCCGGGCATCTGGCACAGGGCCAGGAGAGTCGAGGGGAAGTAGGTCTTGAGGTTGCGGATGACCACATCGGCCTCGGCGCGCTCCTTGGCCGTCTCGGTGGTGCCCAGCCAGTCCTCGACCAGGCACAGGGCGCCGAGCTTCATGCGCTTGGCCTCGAGTGCGGATTTGAGCCGCACCGGATCGGACAGCCGCCCGAGCATGATCATCTCCGGTTCGAGGCCGGTGAAGCCGGCGGCGGCGCCGACGCCGATGATGTGCTCCAGGGAATCGTATTGGGAGGGGCCGGACATCTGCCAGGTATAGGTCTGGCAGCCGAAGGTGATCGAGCTCATGGCGGGACTCCGTGCAGGGTGATGGTCGGGAGCGTCAGTTGGCGGTCAGCCAGCGGATGGTGGCGGCATTGAAGGCCGCGAGCGCCTCCCAATGGTGTGCATGGCCGGTGCCCGGGAAGACCTCGAGGCGCGCCGTGCTGATGCCGGCGTGGAGCTGGAGCGAATGCGACATGGGGGTGAAGATGTCGCGGTCACCGACGGTGATGAGGGTGGGGGTGCGGATGGCCGAGAGCTGGCTGGTGGTATCATGCGCGGTGCAGGCTTGGCACTGGGCGGTGAAGGCATGGGCGGGCATCGGCGTGCCGGTGGCCGCCTCGACCTGCGCGTCGCGCAGGTCGGCGAGATGGCTCTCGACATAGGCCGGGCTCCAGATCCACAGCTGCAGCAGGCGCATGAATTCCCCCGGCGGTACCTGTGGGCGGATGGCGGCGAAATGATCGAAGACCCAGGCGGCATAGGCATCGCAGCGCGCCCAGGTGCAGGCCAGGACCATGCTGCGCACCAGCTTGGGGTGGCGCAGGGCAAGCTGCTGGGCGATCGCCCCCCCCATCGAGATGCCCGCGACGCGCACCTGCTCCAGGCCCAGGCCGGTGATGAGCCCGGCGTAATCATCGGCCATCATCGCGGTGGTATAGGGACCGGGCGGCTTGTCCGAGGAGCCGCTGCCGCGATTGTCGACCAGATAGCACTGGAAGTGGCGCTCGTACTCCAGGACATGCTGCTCCCAGACCGAGCCATCCGCCCCCAGGCCCATGATCAGGACGAGAGGATCGCCTCGGCCCCGCACCTGGTAGGCGAGGCGGATGCCATTGCTGGGGAACGATGATGATGTAGTCATGCATGATCCTTTCACGGTGCCAGGTCACGGGTCGGACGGATGGCCGCCGGTGCGCGTCCAGGCGGGGCGGCCGATGCTACCATGTCATGCTGGCATGTCATGCTGGCAGGTGTCATCCAAGTGCGGGCGATGTCTGCCCGGATGGCCGCTGGCGCGCCTGCCGGACAGGCGGCCCAGACCATCCCCGGGGCTGGGGTCACACGCTATCCCGCAGTTCCGGACTGATCTTGCAAGGACGCGGCATGCTCTTGTACTATTTCGGCATGGCGATCCCGGGTCGCGCGGCCGTCAGGTCGCCGCCGGATGAGGGGGAAGGGAATGAATGGCCGTCAATTGACCCAGCGTTTCATCGGCCAGATGGCTCCGGACAGCTGCTTCGCGATCTTCGCCCACCTGCCGGATGTGTGTGTCTTCATCAAGGACCGCAAGCGCCGCTTCGTGCTCTGCAATGACGCCCTGGTCCGCCTTCTCGGCTGCCGGCATGAGGATGACGTGCTGGGCCGGGTGGACGAGGCGTTCTCCCCCAAGCACCTGTGCGAGATGTATGCGGTCGATGATGGCCAGGTCCTCGCCTCCGGCGAGCCGATCATCGACAAGCTCGAGCTGGTACGCAACCAGGATGGCTCCTTCGATTGGTACAATACCACCAAGATGGCGATCATCGGACGCGACGGATCGATCATCGGGCTGGCAGGGATCAGCCGCGACATCAAACAGATGAACACCAACAGCTCGCGCTTCCTGGCCATGGCCCCGGTGATCGAGACCATCCTCAACGACTATGCCCATCAACTGACCATGGCCGAGCTGTCCGCCAAGGTCGGCCTGTCGGTCAGCCAGTTCGGGCGCCAGTTCAGGCGCCGTTTCGGCACCACCCCGTTGAAGTACCTCATCCAGGTGCGGATCAAGTCCGCCTGCGAGCTGTTGACCACCACCGATCTGCCGATCTCACGCATCGCCCTGGAGACCGGATTCTACGACCAGAGCCATTTCACCCATCAATTCCAGCGCCTCAAGGGCATGACCCCGAGCCGCTACCGCGAGGGATTCGACCTCGTGCCGGCGGACCAGGGGCCGGAGCTGCTGAGGCGATGAGGCGCGGGCGCAGGCGATACACCGGGCCCTCCCGCCGTGGCCCCGTCGTTAACCTCTGCCCGGCTGACGGCGTCCCCGTCATCGTCCTCTCGCAACCATCCCCTGGAGCCGTCATGCATCCGCGACTCACCTGTGCCGCCGCCCTGCTCACCTTGTGCGCCACCCAGGCCATGGCCCGCGATCTGTGGACCCCGGAGGCGGCGACCGCATGGTATGCGGAGCAGCCCTGGATGGTGGGCTCGAACTACCTGCCGCGCAGCGCGATCAACGAGTTGGAGATGTGGCAGGCCGAGACCTTCGACCCGGACACCATCGATCAGGAGTTCGGCTGGGCGGAGCATCTGGGGATGACCACCATGCGGGTGTTCCTGCACAACCTGGTGTGGCAGCAGGATGCCAGCGGGTTCACCGCCCGGATCGAGCGGGTGCTCGCCCTGGCCGGCAAGCACCACCTCCGCCTGATGCTGGTGCTCTTCGACTCGTGCTGGGACCCCGAGCCCACGCTGGGTCCGCAGCATGCGCCGACCCCGCATGTGCACAATTCCGGCTGGGTGCAGGCACCGGGGGCGGCGGTGCTGAAGGACCCCGACCGCCGGGAGCAGCTGAAGGGCTACGTGGTCGGCATCGTGTCGCATTTCCGCGCCGACCGCCGGGTGGTGCTGTGGGATGTCTACAACGAGCTCGACAACCGCTATGGCCCCAAGCCCTATCAGCCGCATGAGCCGGCCGACAAGGCGGAGCTCGCCTTGCAGCTGGCCGCCAGGGCCAAGGAGTGGGCGTTGTCGGCCGACCCCAGCCAGCCCATCAGCTTCTGCATCTGGGAGAACTGGACCAGCGCGCATGACGCGCTCAGCCCAGCGCAGCGCTTCCAGGTGGACAATAGCGATGTGATCACCTTCCATGCCTATGCAAATCGTGCGACCACCGCGGGGGCGATCCAGGCGCTGCGAACCTACCGGCGGCCGCTGCTGTGCAGCGAGTACATGGCGCGCCCGACCGGCAGCACCTTCCAGGCCATCCTGCCGCTGTTCAAGCAGGAGAAGATCGCCGCCTACAACTGGGGCTTCGTCGACGGCAAGTCGCAGACCAAGTTCGCCTGGGATTCCTGGGACAAGGCTTACGGCGACGAGCCGGCGACCTGGTTCCATGAGGTCCTGCGCCATGACGGGACGCCCTACGACCCTGCCGAGACCGATCTCATCCGGCGGCTGACCGGGGCCGCGGCGAGCGCCCCGGCATCGCCGTGAGCGTCGCTGGCCGAAGGCCGATGCCGAGCAGGAGCTGCCACGCTGCCCCGTTCCTGACAAGGGATTGCAGCCCTCCCTGCCGCGGTACTCTGGCACTAGGCAGAGACGGCGAAGGACAGGACGCATGGCCGATAAGAAGGTCTACACCCATCAAGACATCGCCAGGATGGTCGGCGTATCGCAATCGACGGTGTCGCGGGCCCTGGATCCGGCGCAACGGCATCTCATCAGCGAGGCGGTCGTCAACGAGGTCCTGCGGGTCTCGCAGCGCATCGGCTTCAAATCGAATGTCCTGGCGCGCCGCCTGCGCAGCCAGCGGGCCGAGACCATCACCCTGGTGGTGCCGGTCGAGGTCTTCGAGCAGCCGCAGAACATCGATTTCGAGGCCGGCAACTCGCAGCTGATGTGGACCGAGGTCAAGGGGGTCATGCATGAGGCCGATGCCCATTCGTATGATGTGAAGCTGGTGCCCCAGTACAGCCGCGATGAGGTGCTGGGCGACTACATCGCCTCGCATGTCGGCTATCCGCATTCCGACGGCGTGATCTTCTCCGGCCTCGGCACCGTCCTGGGCGTGGTCGACGAACTGCAGCGGCGGGGTCTGCCCTGCATCGCCACCGGCGCCTATCCGGCCACCATCCGCGTGCCGCTGATCGCCATCGACCAGGAGCCGGGGATCGTCCAGGCGCTCGAGGCGCTGATGGCCGCTGGCCATCGGCGCATCGCCTTCTTCGCCTTCGCCCCCGATTATGCCAGCGGGGATTGCTGGCTGCCCCGCTACCGGGGCTATGCCGGGACCATGCAGCGTGCCGGATTGTTCGATCCGAGCCTGATCTTCCAGGTCGCTCATGAGCGGTCATTGCGCCAGACTCTGTCACGCCTGGCTGCGGATCTGCCGTTCACCGCCGTCTTCTGCACCAACGACATCCTCGCCGCACGGCTGGTGCGGGAGCTGGAGTTCCTCGGCATCCCCGTGCCCGGCCGCATCGCCGTGGTGGGCTTCGACAATCACCCGATCTACCATGACGGGCCGCTCAGCCTGTCATCGGTCGACCTGCCACTCTATGAGCTGGGACGGCGCGCGGTGGCGCGCTTGGCGGCGATGATCGCCGGCGGTGAGCGGCCGCAGCCCATCGAGCTCATCCCCTCGACCTACATCGCGCGCAAGACCAGCTGAGCGGCCCCGCCCCACCCCGCGGACGCCCATCCCGCCCGTGCAGGCGTGCACGATCAGTGCGGCCGGGGCGGGCGGAACGACGGTGCGCTTCCTGCCCGGATGCGTGATTGCAATCGAAACGACAGCGGGATAACCACACGACGCTTCACCAAGGCCGACGTGCACGCTTTCCACCCCACCCCTCCACCGCGAATCGCATCCATGAAGAAGGCGCTGATCACTGGCATCACAGGACAGGATGGCGCCTACTTGGCCGAACTGCTGATCGGCAAGGGCTATGAGGTGCATGGCATCAAGCGGCGCAGTTCGCTGTTCAATACCGAACGCATAGACCATCTGTACCGCGATCCGCATGATCCGGGCCGGCGGCTGCATCTGCACTACGGCGATCTTGCCGATGGCGGCAATCTGCTGCGCATCATCCAGGAAGTGCGCCCGGATGAGATCTACAATCTCGGGGCGATGAGCCATGTCGCGGTGTCGTTCACCCAGCCGGAATACACCGCCAACATCGACGGCCTGGGTACCCTGCGCCTGCTCGAGGCGATCCGCGTGCTGGGCCTCGAAGGCCATACGCGCTTCTACCAGGCATCGACGTCGGAGCTCTACGGCCTGGTCCAGGAGACCCCGCAGCGCGAAAGCACTCCGTTCTATCCGCGTTCGCCCTATGCGGTGGCGAAGCTGTACGCCTACTGGATCACCGTCAATTATCGCGAGGCCTACGGCATCTATGCCTGCAACGGCATCCTCTTCAACCATGAGTCGCCGGTCCGCGGCGAGACCTTCGTCACGCGCAAGATCACCCGTGGCCTGGCGCGCATCAAGATCGGCCTGGAGTCCTGCCTCTATCTCGGCAACCTCGAGGCCAAGCGCGATTGGGGCCATGCCCGCGATTATGTCATCATGCAATGGCTGATGCTGCAGCAGGAGCGCGCAGAGGATTTCGTCATCGCCACGGGTCGCCAGCATTCGGTGCGCGAATTCGTCGAGCTGGCGGCATCATTCGCCGGACTGCGGCTGGAGTGGGAGGGTTCAGGGATCTCGACCAAGGCCATCGATCGCGATTCAGGGCGCACGGTGGTCGCCGTCGATCCGGCCTACTTCCGCCCCACCGAGGTCGAGAGCCTGCTCGGTGATCCGGGCAAGGCCAAGAAGCTGCTCGGCTGGCAGCCGACGACCACCCTCGAGCAGCTGGCCAGGGAGATGATCGATCATGATCTCGAGGAGGCCCGTCGCGAGGCGTTGAATCGCGCCCATGGCTTCAAGGTCACCTCCAGGCACGAATAGCCCTGCGCCGGACCGCCGCAGGCCGCATGCGCCGAAGGCACCTCCAGGAGGACACATGGACACCACCGCCCGCATCTTCATCACCGGCCATCGCGGCCTGGTCGGTGGGGCCCTGGTGCGTGCCTGCACCAGGCATGGATATACCCGGCAGCTGGTGCGCACCCATGCCGAGCTCGACCTCTGCGACCAGGCGGCGGTGCGCGCCTTCTTCGCCCAGGAGCGTCCCAGCCATGTGGTGGTCGCCGCCGGACGTGTCGGCGGCATCGTCGCCAACAGCACCAGGCGGGCGGAGTTCCTCTACGACAACCTGATGATCGCCATCAATGTCATCGATGCGGCGTATCGCCATGGGGTGCAGAAGCTGCTCTACCTCGGTTCGAGCTGCATCTATCCGCGCGACTGCCAGCAGCCCATGCGCGAGGACCATCTGCTCTCGGGGCGGCTCGAGGCGACCAACGAGCCGTACGCGGTGGCGAAGATCGCCGGGATCAAGCTGGTCGAGAACTACAATCGCCAGTACGGCTGCAACTTCATCTCGGCGATGCCCACCAACCTCTATGGCGAGAACGATAACTTCGACCTCACCGGATCGCATGTCCTGCCGGCGATGATGCGCAAGTTCCACGAGGCGAAGCTGGCGGACCATGGTCCGGTGACCCTCTGGGGCAGCGGCAACGTGCGGCGCGAGTTCCTCCATGTCGACGACCTGAGCGAGGCATGCCTGTTCCTGCTCGAGCGCGTCGACGCCGGAACCGTCCCAGGCGAACTCATCAACGTCGGCACCGGGACGGATCTGAGCATCCGCGAATTGGCCCTGCTGGTGCAGCAGGTGGTCGGCCATCGCGGGGAGATCCGCTGGGATGCCGGCAAGCCGGACGGCACGCCGCGCAAGCTGCTCGATGTCTCGCGCCTCAAGCAGCTCGGCTGGGTCGCGTCGATCCCGCTCGAGCAGGGCATCCGCGCGACCTACCGCTGGTTTGTCGAGCAGGGCGAGCTGGGCCTTGCGCTGCGCAGCGGGCATTGAGGTGCGACGCTCGGTGCACCCGCGCTCACTCCGATGGGGCTCCGGTCCAATCCCGGCTTGCGGATGAGGCCGCTGATGCGGCTGCGGTTGCGGCGGCTTCGGCCAGCTTGCGTTCGTGATGGATGCGTATCTTGCGCCGTACGCGATTGGCCAGATAGGCGACCACGGCGACATTGAGGACGAACAGCAGGGTGACCATCACCGTGATGTGCGTGAACATCTCCTTGATCTCGAGCGGGATCAGCAATCCGGTGATGACGATGGTCAGCCATTCGGCCCAGGTCTGGTCCAGCCACAAGCCGATCGCCTCGGCCAGGTAGAGGATGGCATAGATGAAGAAGCCGACGCCAGCCAGCCGCAGCTTCGCGACCGGGATGCCGGCAAACCAGGCGACACCCCGATGGAGGAACTCGGCGTCAGGATCGAGGTTGAGGGCCCGCAGCCAGGTATTGAGCGTTTCGGCGACATCATGATGCGACAGGACCATGACGAAGAAGCAGGCGGTGGCGGTCAGCAGGGTCTTCAGCAACGCCAGACCGGCGATCAGGCGCAGCATGAGCGGTGCATGAGGCTTGGGACGAGGGCGATGCGCTACCGTCACCTGGTTCGCGGCGGGGGCGGGCAGCGGCTGGCTGGATTCGGCGGACGTATCAGTCATGGCGCACAGGGTCTCGCTGGACTGGGGTGGCTTGGCCGCTCCTGCATTGTCGTCGAGCGTGGACAGATTCTACCTCTACCAGAGCGGACGTTGCTGGCGATTCCCGCCGCGATCGCGGTCGTCGCGCACGACCGGGCGTACCGCATTGCGGACGGGTGCGCCGGCGGGCGCGGCATGCGAGGGGCCTGCCGGGTGCCGCAGGCCGCCCTGGCCCTGCTGATGGCCGCCTTGGCCCTGGCGGGATTGGCGGCCGTGGCCGCCTTGCTCGAAGCGCGACTGGCCACCGGCTGGGCGCTGATGCCCGCCGCCCTGGCGCATGCCGCGATGGCCGCCGCCCTGCCCGTGGCCATGCCCGGAGGCCCCATGGACGACCGGGGCGTTGGCGCCGGCACTGTAGGGGTGCTCTGCCACCACCGGGACCGGCTTGCGCAGCATGCGTTCGATATCGCGCAGGAAGGCGCGCTCCTCGCTGTCGCAGAAGGAGATGGCGATGCCCGAGGCGCCGGCGCGGCCGGTGCGGCCGATGCGGTGGACGTAGGTCTCGGGCTCGTTGGGCAGGTCGAAGTTGACCACGTGGGTGATCGAATCGATGTCCAGGCCGCGGGCCGCCAGGTCGGATGCGACCAGCACCCGGGTGGCGCCGCGGCGGAAATTCTCCAGCGCGCGTATGCGGGCGTTCTGCGACTTGTTGCCGTGGATGGCCTCGGCCTTGATCCCCGACTGCTCGAGATGCCGGCAGACCTTGTCCGCGCCATGCTTGGTGCGGGTGAACACCAGCACGCGGGAGATGCTGCGATCGTTGAGCAGGTGCTTGAGCAGCGCCGGCTTGTTCGGCTTGGCGACGAAGTAGAGCGACTGGGTGACGGTCTCGGCCGCCGACGACACCGCGGCCACTTCCACGCGCACGGGCTCATGCAGCAGGCCGTCCGCCAGGCTCTGGATCTCCCGCGGCATGGTGGCGGAGAAGAACAGCGTCTGCCGCTTCTGCGGCAGTTCGCGCACGATCTTGCGGATGTCGTTGATGAAGCCCATGTCGAGCATGCGGTCGGCCTCGTCGAGGACGAAGATCTCGACCGAGGAGAGCCGTACATGGCCCTGGTTCATCAGGTCGAGCAGGCGACCGGGGGTCGCCACCAGCACATCGACCCCGCGTCGCAGCGCCTGGACCTGGGGATGCTGGCCGACGCCGCCGAAGATCACCGTATGGGAGACCCGCACATGGCGGCCGTAGGCGCGGAAGCTCTCGTGGATCTGCGCCGCCAGCTCGCGCGTCGGCGTCAGCACCAGGCAGCGGATCGGCCGTGGATGGGCCTGGCCGAGGTGCGCCGACAGGCGCTGGATGATGGGCAGGGCGAAGGCGGCGGTCTTGCCGGTGCCGGTCTGCGCGCAACCGAGCAGATCCTGGCCGGCGAGGGCCGGCGGGATGGCGCGGACCTGGATGGGCGTGGGGGAGGTATAGCCTTCGTCGCGCAACGCGCGCAACAAGGGCTCGGCAAGGCCGAGTGTCGTGAAAGGCATGGAGTTCCGGGGGACAGGTGGATGGGCGCGAAGCTGCCGATAAGCGGCGCCCATGCCCGTAAGGGGGGAGAGGATGCCGTGGGAATGGCTCTCCACAAGACAATTCGGCATGAAGCCTGACTGGTTGGGCCGCGAGGACGCTCGCCATGCATCTGTGTGACACAATCACAACCTGCGAGCGGCCAGGATATAAAGATGAATTGGGGGGTGTGACCCATTTGTGAGCAGCGAATGGAGATGCCGGCGGAACAAAGCGCCTGCGTACAGACATTATCCCGTTCATTCCCCAACCCCGGACATCGTTCCGAGAAGGAAATATCCCATGAAGCTGTCCAAACTCCTCGTCGCCGCCGCGGTATCCGGCATCCTTGCCGGTGCCGGCCAGTCCTACTTCCAGCTGGTCACCGCCGATGATCCCGCCGACACCAATACCGACAAGCACGACTGCAAGGGCCTGAACTCGTGCAAGGGCAAGGGCGGCTGCAAGACCGGTGACAATGGCTGCAAGACCAAGAACTCGTGCAAGGGCAAGGGCGGCTGCGCCACCGACAAGCACGACTGCGCCGGCAAGAACGCCTGCAAGGGCAAGGGCAAGGGCGGCCAGAACGACTGCAAGGGCAAGGGCGGCTGCAAGACCGCGCAGTGATGCTCGCATCCCGTCCGCTCCGGACATGATGCCGCGACGGACGGTGCAGCCGCCGGGTTGCGCCGTCCGCCGTCGTGGTCCCGAGCAGGGACGCACCGCTTTCAGCATACCAGGACCTCCATGCGCCGTTCGACCGCCACCACGCCCACCCGGACGCGCTCCGGCAACCGCTGGACGCTGCCCAACCTGGGCGTCGGCGTCGGCCTGCGCACCACCCACTACCACCACCTGCTCACCGAGCAGCCGCCGGTGGCCTGGCTGGAGATCATCAGCGAGAACTACATGCAGACCGCGGGCCGGCCGCTGCATGTCCTCGATGAGCTGGCCGAACGCTATCCGCTGGTGATGCACGGGGTGTCGCTCTCGATCGGCTCGACCGATCCCCTCGACCGCACCTATCTCGCCGAGCTCAAGGCGCTGCGCGACCGCATCGGCTCGCCCTGGGTCTCCGACCACCTGTGCTGGACCGGCGTCGCCGGGCGCAACAACCATGACCTGCTGCCGCTGCCCTATACCGAGGAGGCGCTGGCGCATGTCAGCGCGCGCGTGCGCCAGGTGCAGGATGTTCTGCACGCACCGCTGATGCTCGAGAACCCGTCCACCTACGTGGCCTTCGCGGGCTCATGCATGAGCGAATGGGCATTCCTCGCCGCGCTGTGCCAGAACACCGGCTGCGGGCTGCTGCTCGACGTCAACAATGTCTACGTCAGCGCGCGCAACCATGGCTTCGCCACCAGCACCTACCTGGATGGCGTGCCGTGGGACCGCGTGGTGCAGATCCATGTCGCCGGGCATACCGATAACGGCAGCCATTGCATCGACACCCACATCGGCCCGGTGATCGATCCGGTGTGGCAGCTGTTCGCCGAGGCCTATCAGCGCAGTGGCGGCGCCAGCGTGCTGCTGGAATGGGATGCGGAGATCCCGCCCTTCCCGGTGGTCCACCAGGAGGCGCTGCGCGCGCACGACTTCGTCGCCTCCGGCGCCATCCCGATCCCGCGCGCGCGCGCGGCAGGGCCGGCCGCTGGTGCGCAGGGGACGGCAGCCAGACGCGGCATCAGCTCGCCCCGATCGAGGCGGGCATGAACGCCCGCACCCGAGTGCGCGCAGGCGCGCGCGCACGGCCGCGGCGAGCAACGCCAGCGGACGATCTGGCGCAGCGCCCTGAACCCCTGGTGGGCGGACCGCTCGAGCAGCTCGAGGTCGAGCGCGCGAGCGCCAGTCCGCGGCTGACCCCGGCGACCAGCACGGTGCGCCGACCCCGGGCGGCGAAGGGGGGGCCGGCCCCGGTCGCGGGCCCGCTGCGCGCGCTGCAGCGCTGGTTCGCCGGGGTGATCATGCATCCGCACAGCGTCGCGGCGGGGGTGCGCGCCAGCGCACCGATCGTCGCCGGCGATGGTGCCGGCGGGCTGGAGCGGGTGGTGGTGTCGAGCGGAGACCTGAGCGCGCTCGCGCGCATGGGCATCTACCACTACGCCTATCATGCGCGGCTGATCGACTGCCTCGCGGATGACTTCCCCACCGTGGTGCATGCGCTCGGCCAGCAGGCCTTCACCCGCCTGGCGCGGGAGATCATCACCCGCTATCCCTCCGACCACCCCAACCTCAACGTCTATGGCCAGCGCCTGGTGCGGCATTGCCAGGACCCCCGCACGCGCATCCCCCACCGCCGCTTCATCGCCGAGCTGGCGGACATCGAATGGGCGATGTGCGAGGTCCTGCATGCCCAGGCGGCGCCGACGCTCTCCCAGGCGGCCCTCCGGGCGATCCCGCTGCCGCAGTGGGGCAGGGTGCGTTTCCGCCCCAGCCAGACCCTGCGCGTGCTGCGCACCGCCTATCCGGTCAACCGCTTCCTCCAGGCGTACCGCGATGAGCGGCAGCCCGGCATCCCCGCCCCCCAGCCGAGCGCGACCGCGATCTACCGCCAGGGCTTCACCGTCTGGCGCATGGACCTGACCATGCCGATGTGCGACATCCTCGATGCCCTGTGCACCGGGCGTTCGCTCGCGACGGCGCTTTCGACCCTCGAAGAGCATCTCCCCACGCTCGACCAGAGCCGCTTGATCGCCCAGGTGATGGCCTGGTTCCGCGAGTGGGTGGAGGGCGGTTTCTTCGCCGCCTTCACCCCGGGCAGGCCGCGCCAGGCGAGGCGCCGGTCGGCAGCAGCAGGGACGCGCAGACGCTGAACGGTCGAGTTCGCCGAGGATGGCCGCCGGCCTCGCCGGGCGGCTCTGCCCTGCCCGTGCTTGAGTCTGGATGGAAGGCCGCACCGTGGGCCTGCGGAGGGCATTGGCCGATGCGCATCTGGACTGCTGCCCGTGTGTCCGTCCTCGCTGCCGCGATGGTGTTCGCGGTCGCAGGCTGCGCCGCGCGCCAGGACGCGAACACCCCCCGCGAGGCCGAAGACCCCGAGAAGGCGCAGGTGCCGCTGCCGCACCTCGGCGTGGGTGGGACGGTGACCGCCTCCTCGACCCGCAGCGGCCCCGGAGGGTACGGTCCGCCGGCATGCCTGGTCGATGGTGATCCCGCGACCCGCTGGTCGAGCGCTTACGCCGACAACCAGGAGGTCTCCATCGACCTCGGGTCGGTCAAGCCGGTGGCCAGGCTGCAGCTGATGTGGGCGGCCGAGGCGGCGCACGTCTATAGCATCCAGGTATCGCCGGATGGCAGCATCTGGAGCGTGCCGATCACCACTACCAGCGGGGTCCAGGGGCCACGCATCGATGAGATCCCGATCAAAGCTCCAGTCCGCTTCATCCGCATCGGCTTGCGCTCGCGCCTGACCCAGGCCGGCTTTGCCCTCTACGAAGTGGTGATCATGGATCATTGAACGGCCGGTGTCCGCTCCTCGAGCGATCGGGATCGCACGCAGTGATTGCATCTCGCAACAGGTGCGGTCACACTACGGCCCGTGGCCGCACTCTCCCTCCAGCATATGGCGCGCATCCAGGTCGGCGACAACCGCCGATTCCTGGTCACCTCCTTGGGCGAGCCCTTCTTCTGGCTCGCCGATTCGGCCTGGGACCTGCTGTCCACCATGAGCCGGGAGGACGTCGACTACTATCTGCGCATCCGGGCGGCCCAGCGATTCACCGTGATCCAGGTGGCGGCGGTGACGACCCGGGCGGTCGGGCAGCTGCGTCCCGATGTCTACGGGCATCAGGCGCTCTCCGAGGGTGGGCTGTCCCAGCCACAGGATGAGTACTTCACCCATCTCGATTACGTCATCGCCCGCGCCGCCGCCCACAGCATGTACGTCGCCGTGCAGCCCTGGCGTGAGACGCCGCATGCCATGGGCGAGCTGCTGCACGATCCCGGGACCGTCCTGGCGTTCGCCACCTGGCTGGCCAGGCGCTACCGCGAGCAGCCGGTGGTCTGGCTGGTCGCCCAGGGCACCGATGCGCCCTCGCGGGCCCTGGTCGGCAGCCTCATCCAGGTGCTGCGCACGCAGGGCGGTGAGCGCCAGCTGATCGCCCGCCTGCCGCTGGCGAGCGCTGGTGCAGCCTTGGCGGGCGACGAGGCCTTCGATCTGGTGATGCGCAGCTGCGGGCCGGTCTGCGCCTCGGTCTGGCGCGGCGAGGTCCTCGCCCAGGACGCGGCCCTCCATCCTCCCGCCGATACCGCAGCCGCAGACGGCGGAGCCGCTGCAGTCGACCGCGGAGCCGCTGCAGTCGACCGCGGAGCCGCAGCGCTGAGCGCGCCGGATGCGGGCGGGATCGCGCATGCGGTGCGCTGGGGAGGCTACGCCGATGTGTTCGCGGGAGCCTGCGGCTTCAGCTTCGTCGATGGACGGTTGTGGTCCGCGAGCGAGGCAGCCGGGGGGAGCCCACCGACGCCCTGGCGCGAAGCGCTCTTCCATACCGCGGCGGAGGATATGCAGTTCCTGCGCCAGCTGGTGGAATCGCGGCCCTACCTCTGCCGCATCCCGGATCAGAACATCATCATCGCCGCGGCGCAGCAGACCTGCGCCACGCTGCGCGCCACGCGTGGCGCCGACGGCCCCTCGGGATCGACTGGCAGCTACGCCTTCGTCTACAGCCGCGATGGCAGGCCGGTCACCGTCGCGCTCACCAAGCTGACCGGCACCCTGATCATGGCCTCATGGTTCGATCCGCGCACCGGTGTCTCCACCTGGCTGGGCCAGTTCGCGGTGCGTGGCCAGCGCGCCTTCGTGCCGCCCAGCCAGGAGGATTGGGTGCTGGTGCTGGAGGATTCGGCGCGGCATTTCCAGCAGCTCGGCTTCGGTTCCGACCGCCGCTCCAACTCTTGAGCCGCTGGCGGGAGCCGCTCAGCCGCTCAGCCGCTCAGCCACTCGCGGCCCGGCCGGCATCCGGCACCGCCCGCAGCCGGCGCCATGCGGCATGGATGGCGCCTGCATCCAGGGTGCGCAGGCAGATGTTGTCGCGGCAGGTGCGGTAGAGCGGCGTCTCATGGCAGAACTGGCACGGGGCGCGGCCCAGGACCGCTTGGATCGGCCCCGGCCCACGCGCCAGGAACGACTCCGGATTGGTCGGGCCGAAGACGATGACGATCGGGCAGCCGACCGCGGCCGCCATGTGCGCCGGACCGGTGTCCACCGAGAGCATGCCGTAGAGTTCGGAGTGCAGGGCCGGCATCTGCGCCAGCGGCACCGCGCCGATCCAGTCGTGCACCCGTGAACGCAGATGCGCTGGGACCAGCTGGGTGATCGCGCGCGCTTCACGGCGCTCGGGCGGGCTGCCCTGGAGGATGAAGCCATCGCAGTCCCCGGCGCTGAGCATGCGTTCGATCACCGCCGCCCATTGGCCCGGCTGGAGGCCCTTGAGGTTGACCTGGCGGCGGAACCAGCGGTGGGTGAGCGAGGTGCCGGCCTGGATCGAGACGATGCGCTCGCCGAGCGTGCGCAGGCGCGCACGCATCTGCTCCCGGCTCGCGGCTGGCACGGTGAGGTGGGGAAAGCTGCCCACGCCCTGCATGTCCAGCCCGCCGTCGATGAACGAGCGCAGGTAGATCTCGTGCATCGGGATCGGCTGCGTCGGCGGCAGCTTGAGCACGCGCACCGGGGTGGCGCCGCGCCAGGTGTCGATCCAGCTGCGGATGACCGGCGACTCGCCGGTGAAGACCACGATCTCATCATAGCCGGCGGCGACCAGCCGGGGCACCAAGCGGCCCCGCTGGTTGCCGAGCAGCAGGCTCTTCCACGGCCGCAGGTGCGGCTTGCCGAGCACGTGGGTGGTGCCGAGCCAGGGCTCGTTGGCGAGGATGTCGCGGGTCCACGGCCGGACCAGCATGTCGATGGCACCCTGCTCGCCGAGCTTGGCCATGAACGGGGTGAGCATCACCACGTCGCCGAGTCGGGCGAAGAAGACCACCAGTCGTTTCACGGCGTGCGCGCGTCCACAGGGGGTGTCGAGGCGCCTGCAAGGCTAGGCCCGACGCCGAGGCTGACCAGCGAATTAGCCGCGCAGGGGCCGGTGCTCACCCGCTGCCGGGGACGCCGCGCGCGGGCTGGCCCGGCTGGGCGGCGAGCTCGGCGAGCAGGGCATGGACAGCGCGCCACCAAGGATCGAAGAGGATCATGTCCAGATGCTCTCCGCGTTCCATGATCACCGTCCGCGCCCCGGCGCAGCCGGCAGCCACTGCCGCGCTCTCCGATGCGGGGATGGTGCGGTCATTGCCGATCCAGCCGATCAGCAGCGGCAGCCCGCTTGCGAGCAGCGGGGCGGATAGCGGGCGTACGCGTGACGGATCGACGCCGATGCCGAGGCGGGTGAGCGAGCGCGCCAGCGCCGCCAGCGGGCGGGGCATCAGCCGCCTGAGCAGCGCATCCAGGTCCGCGAACGGGCTTTCGATGATGAAGCCCCGGCAGCCACCCAGCTGCATGCCGGCGAGGATGGTGACGCTCGCCCCCATGCTCGCCCCGGCGGCCGCCATCGGCAGGCCATCGGCGAGCCGGCAGGCCACCTGCCACACCGCCACCAGGTCTGCTGCCTCATGCGCGCCATAGGTGATGGCAGAGGCCGAGGAGCGGCCGCAGCCGCGCAGGTCGTAGGCGAGCACCGCCCAGCCTGCCTCGCTGAAGACCCGCAGGTGGTTGAGGAAGCCCTCCTTCCACCCGCCCAGGCCATGGGTGAACACCAGCAGCCCAGAGGTGGGTCCGGCGCGGGGGCGGTAGAGGCGTGCATGCAGGTGGACGCCGTCCGCAGCGCTGATCTTCAGCTCCTCGCTGGTGGTGCGCGCGGTCACCGCGGGATCATCGGCGGCGGTGAGGTGCGGGCGGTAGAGCAGCGGCAGCGGCAGGGCGGCGATCAGCCAGAGCGCCAGCGCCACGGCAGCGGAGGTGTCGCGCAGCGCGGACGGGAAGTCGGCGGCCAGCAGCTGCGCGCACACCGCTCCGGGCAGCAGCAGGACGCCGCAGGCGCACCACCATTGCAGCGCCAGATGCCGGCGCACCGGCACGCTGCCGTACTGGCGCATCAGCGGCAGGCCGGGGCGGTAGACCAGCCACCAGGCCATCCCGGCGAGGGCGGCCAGCGCGAGGAGGAAGCGTCCATCCTGCCAGCACGAGGCCGGCAGGAGCAGGGCGGCGAGCGGCCCGGAGAGCAGGAGCAGGGCGGAGAGCGGAGTCGCCAGCGCCGCGCCCGGGCGGTGGCCCCGCGCGGGGCTCTGCGCCCGGCTGCGGCCGGTGGCAGCGGTGGTCGCCTCAGGCATCTGCGGTGGGTGCGGTGCTGACATGGGGCACGGAGGTACGTGGCGTGAAGCGGTAATGGCTGACCAGCCATTGCTCGCCACCATGATAGTTCCACAGCTCCTCGCACGCCATGAAGAACATGCGCCAGCGCTGGAGCTGGATGCGCGCCTGCGCGTGCCGCCCGCCGGCGGAGAGCAGCGCCTCCGCCGCGCTCTGGTTGCGCCCGAGGTTGTCCAGCCAGGCGCGCGCGGTGCGGGCGTAGTGCCGTCCGTTGATCCGCCATTTGCGATCGAGACGCAGATGGTCCTGGAAGTGCAGCAGCAGGCCATCGGAGGGCATCATCCCGCCGGTGAAGAAATGGCGAGCCAACCAGTCGTCATCGCCATCGGTCGCGAACAGGTAGGCATGCTGCACATGGGTGAAGATGTGGACGAACAGGCAGCCGTCTGGCTTCAACCAGGCGGCGATGCGGCGCAGCAGCTCCTGGTAGTTGCGCAGGTGCTCGAAGCATTCGACCGAGACCACGCGATCGAAGCGCCGGCTCAGCGCCAGGGTGGCGATGTCGCAGGTGATGACCTCGAGGTTGCCCAGGCCCCGGGCCGCGGCCTGCTCGAGGATGTAGGCCCGCTGCGAATGCGAGTTCGACACCGCGGTGATGCGCGAGCGGGGATAGCGGCGTGCGATCCACAGGGTCAGGCTGCCCCAGCCGCAGCCCAGCTCGAGGACGTCCTGGCCATCGCACAGGCCGGCGCGTGCGCAGCTGAGCGCCAGCATGCGCTCCTCCGCCTGGTCGAGGCTGCCGGCGCCCTCCGGCCACAGGCCGGCGCTGTACTTCAGGTGGCTTCCCAGGCACAGCCGGTAGAACGCCGCCGGCACCTCGTAGTGCTGCGCATTGGCAGCCTCGGGCAGGACCGCCATCGGCCCCTGGGCCATGTCGGCGATCAGCTGCGACAGGCGCTCCTGGACCGCTTCGCTGCCGCCGTGCGACGCGGCGCGCAGCCGGGCGTCGAGCAGGCGGCGGATGCCGAAGCGGATCACGGCATCGGGCAGCAGGCCCCGTTCCGCCCAGCCGAGCAGGCCGGCTGCGGCTTCGGCCGGCGCGAGGACTCGGCCGTCCGACGTCGGTTCGACCATGGTTATGCTCATGAGGGCTCCGGGATCGGGGGTGGGCGGCGGGGGAACCACGGGATGAAGGCGCTGGTGGTGCGCTGGTAGGCGCGGTAGTCATCGCCGCGCGTCAGCAGGGCCCGGGCCTCGCTATAGGGGATGCCGGTGACCCGCAGCAGCAGCACCAGCAGGAGGATGGGGATGAAGAGCGCGATCGCGCTCTCCGGGTGCGCCCCGCCCAGGGCCACGTAGGCCCACCAATGCAGCCATTCGAAGAAGTAGTTGGGATGGCGGGATAAGCGCCACCAGCCGCTGCGGCAGGTGCGCCCGCGGTTGCCTGGCGACGAGCGGAAGGCCGCCAGCTGCCGGTCTGCCGCATGCTCACCCGTTATTGCACAGGCCCACACCACCAGGCCCAGGACGTCGCTCCAGCCGCCGAAGGGTGAGCTGTTGGCGGTGACCGCCAGGAGCGGCAGGCTGAACAGCGCTGCCAGCAGGGCCTGGAGCTGGAAGAAGAGGAAGAAGCGACGCTGCGCCCGCTCAGCCCAGCGCGCGCGCAGCATGCGGTAGCGGCCATCCTCGTCCTTGCCGATGACCCGGTCGCACAGCAGGTGGATGGTCAGGCGCGCCGACCAGCCGGCGATCAGCACCCCGGCGACCAGCCGGCGCACCCCGTCGCCATGCCCGAGGGCGAGCAGGCAGAGCGCGCCGCAGCCGACGGCGAAGGCCCAGCCGGCATCGACCACGCTGGCGTCCTGCCGCACCCGCTGCACCAGCCACAGCATGAGCATGATGAGCGCGCACCCGGCCCAGATCAGGCCGCAGAGCAGCGGGAGGTGGTCAGGCATCGGCTGCCCGCAGTCGGGCTTTCAGCCGCAGGTCGTCGATGCGCCTGGTCCAGAGGATCAGCATCGGCATGGCCAGCGACCATTCGAGCGCCACCGCGCACAGCGCCCGGGTCGTCCCGGCGGGGAAGCGCAGGGCGCCCAGGTGCTCGGCGGCGAGATAGCAGCAGGGCCCGGCGATCGCGCCGCAGCAGCATCCCAGCAGCACCCAGCGCAGCAGCCAGCGGCAGCAGGTATGCAGGGTGGAGGCGAAGAGCGCCCACAGGCTCAGCAGCCAGAAGGGAGCTACGCGGTCGTCGAACGGCGCCGCGATGACCGCGCCGCCGGCGCCCAGCAGGGAATCGCCCAGCACCCCGATCATCATCGCGCCGCCCATCAGGCGGAGCTCATCGGCGGGGAAGCGCATGGCGAGCAGGTGCACGAGGGCGACCAGCGCCACCGCCAGCGGACCGCGGAGCAGATCGCCATGCGCGGCCCCGTCGACGCAGACGAACCAGCCGAGCTGGAACAGCAGCGCATGCAGCAGGGGGTACCAGCGCCAGCGCGCGAGCGGGATGGCGGAGACGGTCATGCGGGCAGCCGGGAGGCGCGGTTGAGCGAGAGCTCATCGCTCTGCCGATGGGCCGGCTTGGCGATCAGCATCTGCACCGTGCCGATGCAGCGCTCGTGGAAGCCGCCGGCGCAATAGCAGAGGTAGAAATCCCACATGCGGATGAACTCCTCGCTGTAGCCCAGCGAGCGCACCTGCTCCAGCTGGGCGAGGAAGCGCGTGCGCCAATGCGCCAGGGTGCGGGCGTAATGGGGGGTGATGTCAGCGAGCTCCACCAGGCGCAGGTCGGTGACCGCGGTCAGCGAGGAGAGGATCGCGGTCAGCGACGGCAGGAAGCTGCCCGGGAAGACATGGGCCTGGATGAAATCGACGGATGCGCACGCCTGGCGGTAGCGCTGGTCGGCCATGGTGATGCACTGGAGCATCATCACCCCCTGATCGGTGAGCAGCCGGCTGCAGCGCTCCAGGAAGGTGTCGAGGTACTGGTGCCCGANNCGATCATCTCGATCGACACCAGCTTGTCGTAGCGTCCGGACAGGTCGCGGTAGTCCGACAGCAGGACCTCGACCTGGCCGGCCAATCCGGCAGTGCGCACCCGTTCGACGGCGAAGTCGTACTGCTCGCGCGAGATGGTGGTGGNNCCGCCCCAGCCGCAGCCGATCTCGATGACGCGATCCCCGGGCGCGAGCGCGAGCTGCCGGCAGACGCGCTCCAGCTTGGCCACCGACGCTTCGTGCAGCGTCGCCTCGGGATGGCTGAAGTAGGCGCACGAGTACATCATGGTCGGGTCGAGGAAGAGGGCGAAGAAGGCGTTGCCGAGGTCGTAGTGGGCGCTGATATTGCGTCGGCTGCCGCTGCGGGTGTTGCGCGCCAGCAGGTGCAGCAGCCTGAATACCGGGACGGACAGCCGCGCCAACCCGCGTTCCAGCCGGTCGGCGGTGCCGAGGTCGTTCGCCAGCACGCGCACCAGGGTGGTGAGATCGTCCACCGTCCACGCCCCGGCCATGTAGGCCTCGCCGGCGCCGATGGTCCCGCGGCATGCCACCTCGAACCAGAACTCGCTCGCCAGCACGGTAAGGGTCGCATGCAGCCCGCTGTCCGCCTGTCCGCATGGGTAGCGCTGGCCGTCGCAGTCGATGATGGTGATGCGGCCGCTGGCGAGGCGGCTGAGGCGGGCGAGCACGGCGGCGCGGCAGAGCCGGTGGATCATCCCGCTGACCGGCTTGCCGTCTGCCGCCGGGCGGTGGGCGGCGTGCAGGCGGCGGTAGGCCGGGGAGGCGGTGTCGGTCATGGGCAGAACCTTCCGCCCATACTACGGCCTGCCCGCCGGATTGGATGTGTGCGCGGCTCAGCTGTCGGCGTGGCCGGCGTGCGCCACGACCGCCTTGGGGATTGCCTTCATGCCCCAGACCAGCCCCAGGCAGGACATCGACCACAGCACGTAGTAGGTCATGTCGATCTGCCACCAGCGGAACCCCTGCCTGACCGAGGACTGGTAGTAGTGGTGGTTGTTGTGCCAGCCTTCGCCGAAGGTGACCAGGGCGATGAGCAGGCTGTTGCGGCTGTCATCACCCGACGGGTAGGGCTGGGTGCCGAAGACGTGGGTGAGGCTGTTGACGGTGAAGGTGGCATGGCAGACCGCGACGGTGGAGATGCAGAACCCCCACACCCACATCTGCATGCCGGAGGTGCCGAGTGCCGGCCAGAAGGCGTTGAGCGCGTGGCCGAGGAAGAAGCATATCAGGGCGAGGCTGAGCGGCGCCAGGATGTCGAAGCGGTCGAGGAAGCGCAGTTCCGGGAACTTGGCGAGATCGGGGACCAGCTTGATGTCGGTACGGTAGTTGGATTGCGCGCTGAACCAGCCCATATGGCTCCAGATCAGGCCCTGCAGCCGTGGCGAGTGGCGATCGGCCTCCTGGTCGGAGTGGCGATGGTGGTGCCGGTGGTGGGCCGCCCACCAGAGCGGTCCGCGCTGCGCCGAGCTGTTGCCGACGTAAGCGAAGAGGAACTGCATGAAGCGGCTGGTGCTGAAGCTGCGATGGGAGAAGTAGCGATGGTAGAAGCCGGTGATGGCGAACATGCGTGCAGCATAGAGCACGACCGCGAGGATCACCGCCGACCAGCTCCAGCCGACCCAGATGACCCCGGCGCAGCAGACATGGATGGCGATGAACGGCAGGATGCGCACCCAATCGACATGGGGAGGGCTGGTGACGTCGAGCTCGCTGGCGCCCGAGTGGTTGTCGAACCAGCGGCAGACGGTCAGGGCCAGATGGCGCACGATGCCTGGACGGCGCTTGGGGAGCGCGGGGGCGCGTGCGGCTGGCGCCGCGGGCGCGGTGATGGGTTCGGCAGGTTCCTCAATGCGGTCTTCGATGACGGTATCAGGCATCAACGGTGCGTTCATGGTGACGGGAGCCTTGCTCGACCTCATGCGGTCGGGTGTGGATGGACGGGGAGACCTGCGAACCACAGGCGAGCGGCCTGCAGATAGATGCCGCCGATGACCTGCAGCGTCGGGAACGGGTAGCGCCACAGCAGACCCGCCAGGGCGCGCGGCGAGATCTCGTGCCGTGCCAATGCCAGCGTCGCGGTGAACAGCGTCGAACCGGCTTCCTCGCTCTGCATGTGGACCCCGATATGCGTCCCCGGCAGCGAGAACATCCAACGGTACCCCTGGTTCATGCTCATGAAGGGGGAAATGTGAAAAACCTTGTCCATGCGGAAGTGGACCTGATGGTCTGTCGTCGCGCCGCAGCGCAAGACGTAAGCATGCCGTTCGCCCCACGGTGTGTTGGTTATCTCGGCGACGATCGCCTCCAGGCCGCCCCCGCTGCCGAAGCAGTAGTAGAAGCTGACCGGGTTGAAGCAGTATCCGAAGTAGCGCAGATGGGTCAGCAGGCGGATGGGCCCGCGCGGGGTGAACCCGGTGCGCAGAGCGACCAGGTCGCGGATGCAGTCCGCCAGCGGCCGATGCGGATCGCCGTGGAAGTCGCGACGGCGGAACGAGGCGACGGCATGCGCCTCGACGCGCCAGAGCCCGCTGCCGGCGAACACCGTGGGCAGCTCATCGAGGTCGAGGTAGAGCAGGAAGAGGGGGAGCGAGAAGCCGTGCACGAGCGGACGCTGTCGCCGATGGACGACAGTACCCTGGTAGATGCAGGAATGCGGTGCCGGAGGCACGCTCAGACCGCCAGCCCGGCCGGGGCCGCCTTGGGGGCAACCGCGAAGGGCCTGCAGCGGGCGATGCGGGTGGCAGGCATGCCCATCCCTACGCTGGCCTGGCAGCGCGTGGATGTGGGCAACGGACCCTAGAGCGAGCCGAGCAGCTGGACCGCACCGGTGGGGGCGACCACCCCCCCGGCCGGCTCGTCGGTCACCGCGGCCAGCGCCAGCACGCCGATGTTGGGCGGGATGGCGGCCACCAGCATGCCGGCGCCACGGGCGTCGACGGTGAAGGTGCCGGCGGCGATCTTCTGCTGGGCGGCGGTGATGAACCACAGCTCGTAGGTCTTGCCCTGGGGCAGTGGCGCCAGATTGACGGCGAGCAGGTGCCAGACCTGGCGCTGCTGGTCCCAGAACAGGCGTGCCCAGGCCTTGGGCTGGGTGGCGCCGCCGGCCAGGTCGATGATCTTCAGCTGCGGTGAGCGCATCGCCGTCATGGTGGCTTCGGTCTGGGCGATCAGCTCGGTGAGCACCTGGTGCTGCTTGGCCAGCGCGTCGAGGCGAGCCGACATCGCGGTGGCCAGCTCCTGGGAATGCTGGGTGTCGCGCCGGGCATCCTGCAGCGCGGACTCTTCCGAGGCCAGCCGGGCATCGCGCTTGGCCAGCTCCTCCTTGGCGAGGGGGAGCACGGCGTCGTCGCCCGAGAGCTTCTTGCCGTTGACCACGGTGTCGCCGTTGGCGTGCAGCTCCACGCCGAAGATCATCTGGATGTCCTGCCCGTTGGCCGCCTTGGGCAGGTCGAGCGGGAGCGACTGCGAGACGATGAGCTTGGCCGTCACCATGAAGATGATGAGCAGAACGAGGGTCACGTCGACCAGCGGCGTCACGTTGAT
>PLEW01000177.1:0-6608 GCA_003136555.1 Planctomycetota bacterium
CCGCAATGCGAAAGCGTGAACCGATTCCGGCCCCGACATAGAAGACGGGGATGGCCAGCCCCCCAGAATGGGTGAAGCCAGAATGGATGATGAAGCCACAGGCATGTGCAGTCGTCCAGTCCCCCGGGGTGTAAGCGGGCAGCGCGTACCGAGAGGATAGTCAAGGAACCTGAGATGGCCGCCACTGCTGGGGTTGTACCCCGAGTCCAAAACGGGAATGAATAACCGTGGGAGATGCGGTGGCGGAGGTCGGAGGGGGACATAGTAGCGATGAAGCCGGTGAAAGCTGGTGGAGCGAAGGACCCCTGCCGGCGGAAAGCGGATGTAGCAGCCTGGAGATCTGATTGCAGATNNCAGATGAACTCTGCCATGACAGAAGACGCGGACGAATCACCGGTTTGGTCATCGACCAATCTGGCGAGGATGCCGCCGGCCATCTTCGGGCTGCAACAGAAGCTCTATCACAAGGCGAAGCAGGAACCGGGATTCAGGTTTTACTCGTTATTTGGCCTGATTCTCCGGCGTGATGTGCTGCAGTCGGCATGGGACCGGGTTGCCTCGAACAACGGCAGTCCCGGTGTGGATAAAGTCTCCATCGCTGAGGTGGAGGCTCGCCCAAGTGGGGTGGAGAACCTGCTCAATAACATTGAGTCGGAACTTCGCTCCAAGAGTTACCGACCAGCAGCTGTGCGACGGGTGATGATCCCGAANNCAGCGGTGAAGATCATCATTGAACCGATCTTCGAGGCAGACTTCCTGGAGTGCTCTCACGGATACCGGCCTGACCGCTCGGCGCATGACGCCCTGCGGGAGGTGATCGGCAACGTGAAGGAAGGGCGATCAGAGGTGTACGATGCGGATCTGTCCTCCTATTTCGACACGATCCCCCACGATAAGCTGATGCTGGCAGTCGAGCGACGCATTGCGGACCGATCGGTCCTCTCGTTGCTTCGACTCTGGCTGAAGGCGGAAGTGGAGGAACGGGATGAACATGGGGGGCCGCCAAAACGTTCACGTCCGAACGCGGGAACGCCGCAGGGAGGGGTGATATCGCCCCTGCTGGCCAACCTATACCTGCACTGGTTCGACAAGCTCTTCCACCGGGCGGATGGTCCGCGGTGGTGGGCGAATGCGAGGTTGGTACGATTTGCCGATGACCTGACTATCCATGCGAAATACATCGGCGATCGCATCACTTCGTGGGTGGAGGAAACGCTGGAAGGCCGCTTTGGCCTGACGATCAACCGGTCCAAAACCTCAATCAGGCGGCTATCGCCGAAGAATGATGAGGCTTTGGATTTCCTCGGATACCGCACGTGGTATGCGCCCGATCAGTTCGGTCGCAAAACACGCTACCTGACTGCCCAGCCATCGCCCAAGGCGATGGCCACGGAAAGGGAGAATCTGCGGAAGATCATCTGTCGCGAGATGAGTTGGCTTCCTATCACGCAACTGATCGACCGGGTGAACCGGCAGACTGCGGGATGGGCTGTCTATCATCGCTTGGGACGTCCAGCCCGATGTTTTGCGCGCATCAATACCTTCATCGTCGGCCGCCTGTATCGCCACCTGAGACGACGGAGCCAACGTCCCTACCGGCCACCGGCAGGGGTCAGTTGGTGGCCACATCTGACCAATGATCTTGGCCTGGTGTTGCTGAAGACTCCGACTGCGAAAGTCCGGTGATGAATCCGTCGGGAAAGCTGGATGTGGGAAATCTGCAAGTCCAGTTTGACGAGGGGGACCAGAGGATGAAACCTCTGGTCCCTACTCTACGCCGCGTGCTGGGGTGATCAGAATGGCCTTCAAGGCAGAGGCAAGCCGATGAGTTACGTGACCGGTGGCCGCCACCACTCCGGCGCTTTAGTGGCGCCTACGCTGACCGGGGGCGGAGGGCCCCCGGCCTGTCGCCCACCTCGGTCAGCCTGACGGGAGAACGCCTCCCACAGGCTCTGCGTGCGAAGCTGACTCGGCGTGGGTATGACTCTCGACCGCCGTTCGCCAGGAGCGACCAGCGAGCTCGATGTGCCGCCCATTTTCCAGGATGCGGTCGAGGAGCGCCTCGGCGAGATCTTGGTCATGGAGCACATCACCCCATCGCCGCAGCGGCTTGTTGGTGGTGAAAAGGGTCGGTCGGCGCTGGATGTACCGGGCATCGATGATGGTGTACAGGACATTGGCCGCATCGGCGGCATGCGGGAGGTAGCCGAGCTCATCAATGATGAGCACTTTGGTGGCGATAAAGGGCTCTGCGGCATCTCGGAGCTGACCGATTTTTGCCGCCTTGGTGAGCTCATCGATGAGATGGGCGGCGATGATGTACCGGGCATCGTAGCCAGCTTGTATGGCAGCGAATGCAATGGCGATGGCCAGATGGGTCTTTCCGCGCCCAGGTTTTCCGGAAAGCACGAGATTCCGCCCAGAGACTGCGAAATCAGGGGTGAGATACGGGGCGATCAGGTCTCTGCGGACACCGCCCTTGGGGGCGAAGGTGAAGTCATCGATCGTCTTGAGATACGGGAAGCGCGCTGCACGGGTCAGTCGCTGCACCCTGGTCTGATCCCGGTTGAGCACCTCCGACACGATGAGATGGGCAAGGAATTCCCGGTGGCCCCACTGGCGATCGATGGCCAGTCGCTCGGTATCATCCAGCAGCCGACGGATGGTCGGCAGGGAAAGGCGCCGCAGAAGGAGCGGCAGGTCGCAGGTCGCCGGGGTGAGATTGGCCGGGAGAATGGCGCGCTTCTTCATGGCTGCGCTCCCGCCGACATGGCTGGGGATGGACGGAGTGCTGCGACCACGGCATTGACGTCATATCGCCCCTGAGCGCTGCAGGTGCCGAACGCCGCCTCGATGGCGCTATCGCCATGCTCCTCCAGCAGGGCGTACAGCCGCTTGACCGGCCCATACCACCCCGACGAGTCTGGTCCCAGTCGATGGATGAGGCGCTCCAGGAACAATTGGCCGTTCGGGCCGACCTCCCAGAGGCACTGCCGCTGGAAGCTGTTCCGTTTCCGCTCTCCGTGTACCACGCCCAGCATCTCACGGCGGTGCTCCGGCAGGCGCTGCGGGATCTCGCACCAGTCGATGCGCCGGTGGGTGCACCGCTTTCCCGAGATGACGATCTCCACCGTATCAGCCCGCATGAGCGCTATCGCGGGTGCTCCGACCTTGGTCGGGTCCACCGAATAGCTGGTGCCCATGACGTGGATCATCCCCGTCGGGAGGACGGTCAGGGGGATCCGCAGAGCGAAGGTTGCTGGCGAGAACGGCAGGATGCGATCACCCAGGACAGCGCGTTCATGCTCCAAGCGCACGGCGGGGATCACGCCTGTGGCATCGCTGGGACGACGCTGGTTCACCTCCTCCAGCCACTGGGTGCGCTGACTGGCCATGTCGTCCGCATCGAGGAAGTTCCTCTGGGCCAGGAAGCTGTTCTTGAACCAGCCAACGCCGCGTTCGACGGAACCCTTTTGCTGGGGTTGATGCGGCGTGCAGAGCAGCACGGCGGCGTTGAGTTCGGCAGCCAGTCCAGCCAGGTAGGGATGGATGATGATCGGCTCGCCGATCTTCGATGTCCTGACCGTCTTGGGATTGTCGAACACCCAGATCAGCGGCACGCAGCGCCACACGGCGAGGCACGATACCACGGCGCGTACCAAGGTTTCCGCCTTCTGATCGGGAACGACGACGACATGGACGTGTCGGCTGAATTTCAGCCGGCCAACAAACACGATGACCTTCCGTCGTTTGCCATCGGAATAGGTCATCCATCGCTCACCGAAGTCGAACTGGGCATATTCCCCAGCAACACCTTCAAATCGCACGATCGGCTCCGCGCCGAGACCCTCTGGCTTGCGTACGGATTTCACCAGCTTGTAGAATGCGGTCTTCTCTCCCTTGTAGGCCCAGAGGTCGCGCGCACGACGGAGCAGTTCAGACGTGAGAAGATGCGGCTCAGTCTCGAGGGTGGTCGCCACCTGCTCGCGCAGAGATTCGGCGACGCTCGGGCGACCGGGGCCAGATGCAGCACGCTTCTGGGGGTCCGCTGATAGCTCCAGAAGGCTGGGAGCGGGCTCTTGGAGGATGCGGCGCACCGACCGGATGGAGACCGGTTGCTCTGGGTGGAGGGAGGAGACAGCGGCGGCGATCTCGGCGTGGGTACGCGCGAGGGCAGCCTGGTGGTGGATGGCCAAACGGCTCATGGGGCTTATCACTTTCCGGGTCCCGGGGGTGGTGTAACCACCCTAGCAGACTGGGATTCCCGGATGGGGCCCACTGGGTGGGCACCGGCCAGAATAAACGGAAACTAAGCGGCCAGAATAAACGGAAGCCAGATCAACCGTCCGGACTCGAGCTGGAGCCGACGCCCGCGCCTTGCGTTCCATCGAACTCGCCGGACACCATCCGGGCGTACGTACCGGTCAGCGGGCCAGCGGCCAATGGCGGCCGCTCTGGCACTTCGAGCCCGGCCGGGGTCGCCTGCCAGGATGAGATCCAGTGACTCAGGGCGGCGGTCAACGGCGTGGAACGGATGGGACCGATAAAGCCTCGGATTACAGCTCTAGTTTCTCCACAGTTTCTCCATATGCCGATATGGATAAATCATAAATTACTATATGAAATACATTTATATAATAAAATACGACTATGCCTTCCAGAACTCCTCGATCAGGTAGGCGCCGATCCCCAGGCTGGCGATCGGCGCCTTGAGGTCCTCGATCATGCCGGGATTGCCGCAGCCCATGAACGCCACCTGGGCTGCACCACCGGCGAGCACGTGCGCCCGCAGCGCCGCGGCATCGACGCCCTCCGGCATGCTCACCGTGCGTCCGGCGGGGATGGGCTGGTCGAAGACGTGGCGCACCACCTCGTTGACGCGGCCCTGGGCGATGGCGGGGGTCCAGCCGCGCGCGGGGTCAGGGCGGCTGGAGGTGCAGATGAAGGTGAAGTCGAAGCCGTCCTTGCGCGCGGCGGCATAGCCTTCGAGCTCCTGGCGGTAGCCGAACTCGTCGCTGTAGCTCGCGCCGTAGAAGAGCACCACGCGGTGGCCGCTGGCGATGCCGCTCTGGTGCAGCTTCCACAGCGAGCGGATCTGGGCGACGAAGGGCGCCAGGCCGGTGCCGGTGGCGACCATGACGATGGTGTGCCTGCCGCTGTGCTTGATGGTGAAGCGGCCCTTGGGCGTGAGGTAGTGGAAGGTCGCTCCGAGCTCCTGGGCGAAGATGGTCGGCGTCAGCTGGCCCTTATCCACCAGGGCGATGTAGAATTCCAGGCTGCCATCGTCGAGCGGACTGCCGGCGATCGAGTACGCGCGCGGCACGAAGCCGTGTGCCGAGGTGTCGAGGCCGAGGGTGGTATACTGGCCGGCCTGGTACCACCAGCGGGTGCCGCTGGTGGGCTTGAGCTTGAAGATCCCCAGCCGTCCGCCGGCGAACACCTGCTTCTCGACCAGGGTGGCGGTCTGCATCTTCTTCTTCAGGGCATCGGACGACATGCGGCGCTCCTCGATGGCGTGCGGGGCACATCCATGGCTTGGTTCGTTTCGGTACGGTTCGCTAGGGTGGGATTCGATACAGCTCGGCAAGGTTCAGTTCGTGTCATTCCAGTCGGGCGGAGAGCTTGGTGACGGCAGCGCAGACGCCAATGCGTACCGTCATGGCGCTCTATGCACGTGGCGGATGGCGTCAGCCGCTGCAGCAGCTCCTGGCGCTCATCCGGTGACCCAGCGTCCTTCGCATTCGCCATACAGGTCGTTGGCCACCGGCGGACCCCATGTGCCCTTGGCGTAGGGCAGGACCGGCGTCCCCTGCATGGCCTCGCGCAGGCTGTCCGCCCAGCGCCAGGACTGCTCGACCTCATCGGAGCGGATGAAGAGCGCCTGGTCGCCGGTGACGACATCCTGGAGCAGGCGCTGGTAGGCGTCCGGGCTCGGCTTCTTGAAGTAGTTCTCGTAGTCGAAGTTCAGCTTCGCCGGGCGGACCACCAGGCCGCTGCCGGGCTCCTTGACGTCGAAATCGAGATCGATGCCGTCATTGGGCTGGATGCGCAGGGTGATCTTGTTCGGGCGCAGGTGGCATTCCTGGTAGGAGCCGAACAAGGTGGTCGGCGGCATGCGGAACTGCACCGTGATCGAGGTGAAGCGCGCCGGCAGGTTCTTGCCGGTGCGCAGCAGGAACGGCACGCCGCCCCAGCGCCAGTTGTCGATATAGGCGCGCGCAGCGATGTAGGTCTCGGTGCTGGACTGCGGGTTGACGCCAGCCTCCTGGCGGTAGCCCTCGTACTGCCCGCGCACGATGATCCTGGACGCATCGGGCATGTCGCTCGGCGGCCGCAGGCACTGCAGCACCTTGACCTTCTCGTCGCGGATGGCCTTCTGGCTGAGCGAGGAGGGGGGCTCCATCGCCACCAGCGAGACCAGCTGGAGCAGGTGGTTCTGCAGGATGTCGCGGATCGCGCCCGAAGTGTCGTAGTAGCCGCCGCGCCCGGATTCCATGCCGACCGTCTCGGCGACGGTTATCTGCACCAGCTCGACGTACTTCTGGTTCCACAACGGCTCGAAGAAGGCATTGCGGAAGCGGAACACCAGCAGGTTCTGCACCGTCTCC
>PLEW01000177.1:6617-39454 GCA_003136555.1 Planctomycetota bacterium
GCCTGTTCGAGCAGGCCGACGGCCTTGAGGTTCTCCACCGAGGGCAGGCAGAGCTCGGGCTTCACCGCGAGGTAGAAGACCCGATGGCACGGGCCGTTGGCGATCGCGGCCAGGCGGGTGCCGAGGTTGGCGTAGTCGGTGCGCGTCTCGAGGTGGGTCTGCACATAGCTGGTCAGCTTGAGGAAGGCTTCCCAGCTGTCGTAGCTGCAGCTCTTTATCTTCGGAGCGTTCTGGGTCAGGATGTCGCGGAAGGAGGCATCGTCCCAGGGCCGGCGCGCCACGCCGACCAGCTGCAGGCGTCCCGGGAAGAGCCCCTGGCAATAGGCGGCATACAGGGCCGGCACCAGCTTGCGTGCTGTGAGATCGCCGGACGCACCGAAGATGATGACCTGGGTGAGATCGGTAGTCATGGCCGGAAGGATGATCGCTGGGCGGCACTTGGGAAGCGGCAGTGTGGCAGCCACCAGCGGGCGGATCTGTCAGGATACGACCGGGCCCGCGGCAGCGCCGCGGGCCCGTGAAGGCGGTGCCGGGAATCAGGCGTCGGCGCGGCCGCTATCGCTCTTTGCGGCGGTGCCGCTCTCCAGGCCATCGATCTCGCCGGGGGCGAGGATGCCCTTCTCGACCAGCAGGCTGATCAGGCGCTCCTGCTTGCGCCGGAGCTTGTCCACCTGCAGGCTGCTGTCGTCTTCCGCTGCACGGCGGGGTGCAGGTGCGGCGGCGCGTGGCGGACGCGGCTCGCGCGCTTCGCGTGGCGGCCGCGCCGGGTAGGCATCGCGGCTGTCGCGGTCATCGCCCTCATCCTCGAAGCCCTCGGCTCCGTCCTCGCGCGCTGGCCGCGCCACCCGTGGCTCGACCAGGGCGACGGAGACCGCCTTCATGCCCTTCTCGCCGACTTCCAGCTCGTAGCTGACGCGCTCGCCCACCTGCAGGAAACGGAAGCCCTCCATGTTGATGTTGTTCTGGTGGACGAAGACATCTTCGCCGCCATCATCGGGGGCGACGAAGCCATACCCGCGACGTCGATCAAAACGGACAACCGTACCTGTTGTAGCCACTGGAGTACCTCATGGAGTGTGGTGGATGCGTGATCTGTGCCGGAAAGCGGCGGAAACTCGTTCAAGTCCTTTGCCATTCGCCCGTGATCGGCAGCCATGTTCGCCTGAGGGATGCCGAGCGGAAAAGCGGGATTAGCGTGAATTGTGCGCCTTTCCTGGCCTAGGCAAGCACTTCTGCCCAGCGCAGCGCGATCCCAGCCTCCGCTGGCTGCATGTTGCGCTCTCTGTCCTTGCGCCGTGCGGCTGATCGGGTAAGCGGTGTCGGCACTGCGGCAGCTGGCCGTTACCGGTGGAGACCGTGTGCCCGATCCACTGCTCAAACGCGAAGGGAACATGCGCTATGCCGGCTTGGCGAGCGCAGGCTATCCCCTTGACCCATTTGCGCTTGCCGAGGAGCTCAGGCAGCATCTTGCTGGCCGTGAGGTCACTCCATACGGGCCGGTGACGATGCTCTTCAGCGTCGCCCCTGAGGACAGCCCGCCGAGCCACTGGTCATGCCAGGTCGGCGTCGCCATCACCGGGCTGCCGATACCCATCCCTGGCGTGCAGATCGAGGATTACCGTGCGCTCTATGCGCTGTCGATCGCGCATGCTGGGCCCATCCGCGACCTGCCGGCCACCGTGCGCCGCCTGTGCGAGCACGGCAAGGGACTCGGCTACCGCATCCGGCCCTACTGGCGCCTGGCGCTGCGCCGGCGGCCGCTCGCCGATGGCAATATCCTGCCGGTCGCCGATGTGGCGGTATTTCTCGACCAATGACCGATGCGCCGGGTCCGCCGCCGTCCTCCCGCCGGACCACCCTGCGCCTGCAGGCGGTGCCAGCCGAGCAGGCGCCACCTGAGCCGGCCACCAGGCGCATCCTCCTGTTCGCCATCATCGCGCTGCTGGCCGCCCTGGTCTGGACCCTGGTCAGGCCCCCGCCGCAGGTCGAGGATGTGCTCGCATGGTCCGACGTGGCGCCACCGGCGACCACCCCGATCCATCCCTGGCGCTGGATCGTCATCCACCACAGCGCCAGCCGCCGCAGCTCGTCCGAGGAGATCGATCGCGAGCATCAGGAGGTGCGCGGCTGGGACGGCATCGGCTACCATTTCGTCATCGGCAACGGCACCGATATGCCATTGGGACGCATCGATGCCACCTATCGCTGGGAGACGCAGACCCACGGCGCCCATGCCGGTCCCAATCCCCTCCAGGCACCCTACAATGCCGATGGCATCGGCATCTGCCTGATCGGCAATTTCGATATCGAACCCTTCAACGCCTTCCAGGAGAAGCGCCTGGTCGAGCTGTGCGCACTGCTGATCTCCAACATCCCTACGCTGTCGGTCAGCCGCATCATCGGCCACCGCGATGTGCCGGGCAAGGCGACCGTCTGCCCCGGGCGCAACGTCGACATCGACCGCCTGCGCTTCCTCGTGCGCGAGGAACTGCTCGCTCGCCACCTGACGGTGCGCTGATGGCCGGAGCCGAGATCGCCTCCTACCTCAATGCCCTGGGCCGGTCGCTCGAGGCCGCGACGCCGGCCGCCAAGGCGGCAGCGCTCGCGGGGCTGGTCGCGCCTGCCGATGGCGCCGCCTGGCCGATGCCGGAGCTGCCGCGGCGGCCGGGTCGCGCTGCCGCCCTGCGCGAGGCCATTTCGCCCCCGCGCCGCCGGCGCACCCTCGCCCATGCCGGGACGCGCAACCGCTTCCTGCTCGCCATCCACCACATCGAGCTGAGCGCCATCGATCTGGCGGTGGTCGCCTGCTTGCGCGGGTCCGGGCTGCCGCGCGCCTTCCATGAGGATTTCCTTGGCATCGCCCGCGACGAGGCGCGCCACGCCGCCTTGCTCGAGGAGCTGCTCGCAGGCCGCGGCATCGCCCCGGGGGACGAGCCGGTGCACTTCCGCCTGTGGGAATCGACCCTCGCCTGCCGCGACCTGGGCGAGCACCTGGTGGTGGTGCCGCGGGTGCTGGAGGCGCGCGGGCTGGATGTCGCCGCCGAGCTGCTGCCACGCCTGCATGAGCTCGATCCCGACGCCCACCAGGTGCTCTCGGTGATCTACCAGGACGAGATCGGCCACGTCGCCATCGGCACCCGCTGGCAGCAGTGGTGGTGCGTCAGCCAGGGCCGCGAACCCCTTGGGCACTTCGCTGCGGTGCTGGCCCGGCATTTTCCCGGTCAGCACCCATGGCCGACGCCGCTCGATCTGTATGGCCGGCGCCAGGCAGGGTTTAGCGCTTCCGAGCTGGAGCTCTTGGGCGGCGGAATCGGTGTATGAGCCGCACTCCAGGGGGCCGGCGGAGGTCCCCTGTCCCCCCCGTTGTCGTTGCCTAGGCTGCAGCCCGCACCCGAGGTCCACCTCCACGACCTTACCTGCCGGAGACTTACGATGGCTGATATGATTGACGCCAAAGAGGCGAAGAGCTTGTTGAATTGCGATGATGCAGCGCTCAACAACCACATCAACGCCGGCACCGTCCGCGCCCAACGGGTGCAGGGCAAGCTGATGCTCAACAAGGAGGATGTCGAGAAGGTCGCCAAGGAGAAGGGCGACGACGAGGGTACCATCGTGCTGACCGGCGACAGCGACGAGCTGTCGATCGATCTCGGCAAGGTGGTGGACGATGCCTCCGAGACCATCGTGCAGCCGCGCAAGGATACCAACAGCTCCACCGAGTCGATCACCTTCGGCGACGAGCTCGAGGTGGTGAGCTTCGATGACGGCAACACCAAGGACTTGAACTTCGACAAGACCAAGGCGACCCAGGCCGGCAACCTCAATTTCACCGACTCCAATACCGCGGTGATGACCGCGGTCGAGGAGACCCAGGTCGGCGGCACCACCGGCTCGATCGACTTCCAGACCTCGCAAGTCGAAGCGACGCAGTCGATCGGCAGCTCCTCGCGGCGCAGCGTGCGCAGCAATCGCGCCCGGGCGGAGGTGGTGTCGGTGCATTGGATCTGGCCCACCCTCATGGCTCTGACGCTCATCGTCGGCCTGGCGCTCATCACCCCCTATTACTTCATCGCCTTGCTCCCGCACGCCTTCGGCGAGCGCGACGTCAAGGGCAATGTCCTGCGCGGCCTCGACGACAACGGCTGGACCAACATGGCGAGTTCGGTGGCCGGGTTCTCGGTCGAACCGGACGCGGCCAAATTCGCCCAGCTGCACTCCGGCGGCGAGTTCGTCGACATCAAGAACCCGGACAAGGACCAGCAGGCGGACTGGCGCTACAAGGCCTGGCTCAACAAATTCAGCAAGGCCGAGCGCTGGGACACCTTCGTGATCTCCAGCGTCGAGGCAGATGGCAAGAAGGCCAAGTCGAAGGTCGGCGATATCGTCTATGACGTGTCCGACGATACGACCCCGACCACAGGCGGGGCCGAGATCAAGGAACCCAAGGTCGTCATCGTCTGGTCGTCCACCAAGTGACTGCCGCGCCGACGACCACCGTCGGCTGAGCATCCCCTTGCGTGTCAGCAGGGCCCTGGCTAGTGTTGCAGCCACCTTCGCCTCGCTGGTCGCCCATGGTGCGGTCGGCTGCGTGCACGCACCCTGTACCCGGAGCTCCTCCATGAATGTCGTCCGCTCTGCCTTGCTCATCCCGCTACTCGCTGTCATGGCGTTGTCCGGTTGCCATACACGTGGCGACACCAAGTCGGTCGAGCAGGATGAAGTCACAGCCGAGAACGAGCGCCTGACCGGCGAGGTGGCTCGGCTGAAGGGTGAGAACGACTCGCTGCATGCACGACTCAAGAATGCCGAGGACGAGCTGGCCAAGGCCCACAACGGCCCGGCGAACCCCTCGATCGGCGATGAGATGAAGAAGCTCGCCGACGGCGAGGTGATCGAAGGCACCTCCAGGACCGAGCGCGGTGGACTGGCGCTGAACGAGGACTTCGCCTTCGCCAAGGGCTCCGCCGAGCTCAGCGCCGATGGCAAGAAGGCGGTCGAGAAGATCGCCGCCCGCCTCAACCAGTCGTCCTCGATGGTGATTGTCGAAGGCCACACCGACAAGACCCCGGTGTCGCGCGCCTCGACCAAGGAGAAGTACGTCGACAACTGGGGCCTCTCCGGTGCGCGCGCCGCTGCGGTGATCCGCGCGCTGCAGGCGGCCGGTGTCGAGCCCAAGCGGCTGAAGGGCCAGTTCCGCGGCGACCAGCAGCCACGTGGCACGGACGAGGCGGCCAACCGCCGGGTCGAGATCTATCTCGGCAACTGAGCGACGGCATCGACGCGGCAGCCGCGCGGGTGAACGGGCGAATCCTCGGAGCATCCGGGGATTCGCCCTTTTCTTGAGTATCGAGCACCTAGACTCCCGCCATGCAATGGCTCCTGATCGTGATCCTGGTGGCGACATCGGTGCGCCTCTCGGCGTCCGAGCTGGCGGATGAGACCGTTCGCTACGTCAACGACCAGATCATCTCCCTCGGCGATGTGTTCCAGCGCAATCAGGAGCGCATCAGCGTCGACAAGGGCATCACCCCCTCGGGCATGAGCCAATGGATGTCCTTCAGCCGGGTCTCGCTGGAGGAGCTCACCGATGAGGAGCTCCTGGTCCAGTACGCCAAGGAGTTCGCCGAGGAGCACCATTTCCAGCTGCTCGACCACGAACGCATCACCCAGCAGGTGCTCGAACGGGCGCGCACCACAGGCAGGACCCTGACGCTGCACGAGCAGGCGTTGCAGCGCAAGGCCATCGAGCGCAGGCAGAGCATCGACTTCATCATGGGTTTCCTGGAGATCCGCGCCGCCACCATCGGGCCGATCGAGCTGATGCATGATTACGAGGTCCGGGCGAAGGAATTCTACCGACCGCCCCGCGCCAAGCTGCTGGAGATCGTCCTGCGCCCCACCGGCCTCGAGGAGAAGAAGGAGGTCAAGCTGGCCAAGCTGGCGGTGTTCAAGCGCTGTCAGGATGCCGGCAATCCGATGATCAAGAAGGTGGTCGACAGCCGGCTCGATGCCTACCTCAGTGGCAGCCCCGAGGTGCAGGCGAAGCTGCTGGATGAGACCATCGCTACGGTGGCGGCCCTCGACGGCACGGCTGGCCTCGACCAGGCGAGCAGCGATCTGGTCAAGGCCGCGGTGCAGGCCCAGGCGATGGGTACCCATCTGCGCGATGCCGATGCGACCTTCCATCAGCTCTCCGACATACGCACCCAGATCGAGGGCAAAGGCGTCGACGCCTTCAAGGCGGCCGCACGTGCCAGCAGCCAGGGTCCTGGCGCCAGCGATGGCGGTGACCGCGGCTGGCTGGAACCAGGGTCGGAAGGGAAGGACTTCGATCAGGTGGTGTTTGCGCTCAAGCCCGGCGAACTGTCTCCGGTCTTCCGTGCCGGCGAGCTGTGCTGCCTGGTCCTGGTGACCGAGACGGTCGCTGCCCGCAGCCGGGAGTTCGCCGAGGTCACCGCCGAGCTCGAGGCGACCGAGAAGCCGAAGCGCATGGCCATACTCAGGCGCGAGGCGATCACCATGCTGCGCGCCAAAGCCAGCATCCGCGATGTCGCATCGCTCGATAAGCTGCGCGAGTAGCGCACCACGCAACCTCTTCATCAGCCATGAATTACGCCAAAAGTCAATGCCAGTGGCAGAGGCCGGCTGGCGGGCGGGCGATGGCACGGGATTGCCAGACGGCATCCAACAGTGGAGCTGGCGGAGACATATGCTAGGATGCAGTCGCCATGACCGACCAGGCTGCAAACCCTGAACCGAGCGAGCGCTCAACCGTAAGGTTGCCGGAGCGCCAGGCGTCTCCACCGGTGATGAGCAGCACCGCCTCCACTGTAGCCGGCTTCGTCCTTGGGAACAGTCAGGATGAGGCGATCGCCCTGCTCACCCATGAGGAGGGGGCGCTGCGACGCGTCATGCAGCGCTACGTGCGCGACGCCTCGACCGTCGATGACATCTACCAGGAGGTCAGCTTGAAGGTGCTGCGCCGCCTGGAGAGCGTCCGCGATCCGGCCGCGGTGCGTGGCTGGCTGTTCCAGCTCGCCCGCAATGCCTGCCTCGACTACCTGCGCCGAGAGGATCGCCGCAAGGGCAGCTCGAACGAGGCGCTCAACGACCATTCGGCTGTCGGCGATCTCGGTCGCAGCCCGAGCGAGCAGCTGCTGTCGCGTGAACGCATCGAAGCCGTTCAGCGGGCGCTCGAGCGCCTGCCTGCCAGCCAACGCGAAGTCATCCGCCTGCGCATCGACGAAGGCCTCGACCACGAAGCGATCTCCACCCGCCTCGGCATCAGCCGGCAGGCCGTCGAGGTGCGCCTCTGCCGTGGCCGTGCTACGTTGAAGGAACAGCTCGATGCGATCATCGGGGGAGAGCTGTAAGGACATGGAGACGGTCGCCTCCTCTGCTGCCCTGCCATTGACCTGCGAGGATGTCGAACCGCTGCTGCCGCTGGTCGCGGATGGCGCCATCATGGCGAGCAGCGATCCGGCGGTGTTCGCCCACCTGTCGCGCTGCGTGGAGTGCCAGGACAGCCTGGCCCGCCACGATCTCATCACCCTCGGCCTCGAATGCGGGCGCGGCACGGTCTGCGCCGTGCGCTCGGCGGCAGCCTGGCATTACCGCCTGCCCTGGCCGGCAGCCACTGCCGCCGGCTTGGCCGTGGCACTCCTCGGCGCCTGGGCTCTGCAGCATGCGGCTGGCGGTTCGGCGCCTGCGCCCGTCCTCGCCCAACGTGCCGACACCCAGGTCATCAGCGTCCCCGGTCCGGATCCCAGCCGCCCCTACTATGTCGTGGTGCAGGGGGATCACGTCTCGGTCATCGATCCGCAGGCAGTGGACGGGGCGATTTCGCGCGACAGCAGCGCGGTCCATCCGGTCATGCGCCGGATCAACACCCACTAGCGCGCCTCAGCATGCCCTGCGCCGGTCGCCTGCGGCGCCGGCTGCACCAGGCACCTGCGCGTCCCACACCATCCGCTCCAGCTGACTGCCCTGCTCCAGCCACCCGCGCTGCTTCAGCCACCCGCGACCATGCCGTCCCGCTGGCCATCCTGCCGTCCGCCTGCCGCGCGCGGCGTTGTGAACGACCACCACAGCAGGAGGCTGCCGACGACGCTGAAGACCCAGTAGTCGCTCGGCAGGCCGAGGAACCAGTGGATGTGCCACCAGGCGCAGCCGGCCTGCCCGACCGGCCCTGGATGCAGCGCCGCCCAGCCGAAGGCGGGGTTGAGGATGAACCACAGCACGTCCTCGATGATCCAGAACAGCATGGTGCAGCCGAGGGCGCGCGCCTCGAGACGTGCCGACCAGCTGGCCAGCTGGAGCATCGGCAGGTGGAAGAACAGCACCACCATGGGGAACACCCAGGCGTGATAGCCGGTCATCTGGCGTCCGCCCCATAACAGGTCGAGCAGCCAATGGTGATCGATGCGGAAGGTCACCGGCAGCCCCGAGGCCCAGCCGTGGTCGCCTTCGATCTGGATCTCGACCTGGGCGAAGAATGCCGCCAGGATCGCCACCCCGGCGATGAGCAGCGGCGCGTGGATGCCCGCCCTCACGCCGGGTGCCCCATCACCGCCTTGACCACCCGGTCGCCAGCCGCGGGCTGCGCGATGCGCATGGCATTGGCACGCATCGCCGCGAGGCGTTGCGGCTCATGGAGCAGCAGGCGGGCGCGGAATTCCAGCCCGGCGGCATCGTGGGCCTTGAGCGCCACGCCGTGCTCGAGCAGGTAGTCGCTGTTGCGCTCCTCCTGGCCCGGGATCGGCGAGATCACCAGCATCGGCAGGCCCATCGCCAGGCATTCCGAGCTCGTCAGCCCGCCGGGCTTGGTGATGGCGACATCGGCGCAGGTCATGACACGCTCGATGGTACTGGTGAAACCCAGCGGCAGCAATCGCCCGGGATTTCGCGCCTGGATGCCCTTGAGGCGCTCGAGCAGGGCCTGGTTCCTCCCCGCCAGGGCGATGATCTGGAAGCGGCCGGGCATGCGCAGCAGGCGCTCGGAGAGGGTATCGAGCGCACCCACGCCGAAGCCGCCCGACATCATCAGCAGCGTGGTCATGCCGGGGTCGATGCCGAGCTCCGCCGCGCACGCCGCGCGTGACAGGGTGTGCGAGAAGACGGGCATGATCGGGATGCCGGTGACCTCGATGCGGGTGGTGCCCAGGCCGCGATCGCGCATCCGCCAGGAGATCTCCTCGGCGGCGGCGCAATAGCCGGTGAGATGCTGGTGCACCCACAGCATATGGACGTCGAAATCCGTCACCACCACCCATACCGGCTTGGCGAAACCCTCCTTGGCGATCATGCGCGACAGCAGCTGGGCCGGGAGGAAGTGCGTGCAGATGATGTAATCGGGATTGAGTTGGTGGATGGTCCTGGCGAAGCGCCGGGCGTTCAGACGCTCAATGCCCTGGCGCAGCCGGGTGAGGGTCGAATCCGGACGCGCGCGGTCGGCGGTATGGTAGAGGTAGCCCCACAGCGCCGGATGGCGGTCGACCACCGTCAGGTAGCTCTCGGCGTAGAGCTTGCGGAACAGTCTGGGGACGAGGTCCATGACATCGAGATGCACGGCCGTCACCCCCGGATGGGCGAGGCCGATCGACGCCTCGATCGCCTGGGCCGCGCGCACATGGCCGGCGCCGGCCGAGACGCTGAGGATGGCGATGGTCGGCATGGGAGCGGTCCCTGGGTGAGTGGAAGCAGAATACGCGATGCGGACGGCGGCCTGGCTGTCCGGGGGAGTGTCGACGGGGGTGGGTGCGAGGCAACCTGCGCGGAAGCGCCTTGCCGGAGGCAGGCGGCGATGCAGCCAGCGGCATCGCCGCGGCAGGTCTTGATCGCCGCATCTGCACCGCTATGACCCAGGCCGTTCAGGTGTCCGGCTGCACCGTTGCAGCCGGGTGAAAAGGGAAGCCGGTGCGCTCACACGAGCAACTCCGGCGCGGACCCGCCACTGTGACCGGGGACCATCCAGCACGACCCACTGCGAGCCATCGCGGGAAGGGGCTGGAATGGGATGATCCGGAAGTCAGGAGACCTGCCTGGACCTCGCGACGCCACCCTCGTGGAATGGGGTACCGTCATGGCCGGCAGGACCGCTTGGGTCCAGCCGCGCCGTGATGCCATTGCCAGGGTGGGCGCGGGTTGCCGGACAGCGCGGTGCTGTGCGGCATCGATCCACGCGCACCTGGACCAGCCATGCCCCTGCCCCGGCCCCCCCGCCACCCCCGCATCGCCGTCCTGGCCAGTGCTGCCCTGGCGGCCCTCTCGCACAGCCTCGCCGCCGAGGATGCGACCGTCCCGCCCGTCACCACGCCGAGCGCGCCTGCGGCGAGCTCGGCGAGCGGCGGCGATGCCAGCCAGGACACCATGATCGTCACCGCCGATCGGCAGAGCCTGCCGTTGAAGCGCAGCACCGCGAGCGTCGATGTGGTCACCCAGGCGGATGATCGCCTTGCCGGCTACCAGCCGTTCGTCTTCGATTGGCTGCGCGATCTGCCCGGGGTGAACGTCTACAGCTCGGCGGGCGGGTGGGCCAACACCGTCTCTTTGAGCATCCGCGGATCGAAGGAGGTCAAGATCCTGCAGGATGGCATCCCGGTTGACGATCCCACCAGCACCAATGGCTCCCCGGCCATCGAGCTGCTCAGCCCGGCAGGGCTCGGGCGCATCGAAGTCGTGCATGGCGAGCAGAGCGGCCTGTATGGCAGCAACGCCGTCGGCGGGGTGATCAACCTGATCAGCATCCAGCCCACCGATACCGCGCAGGAGCGCATCCGCGCCGAGTTCGGCAGCTTCGCCACTGCAGGCGGCGATGCCCAGGCCACCGGACCCCTGAATGATTGGCTCGGCTACGCCATCGGCATCTCGGCGCTGCGCAGCGACGGTTTCAGCACCCAGACCGCGGGCAATGACGGCTCTACCGGCGGCCATCCCAACGATGGATTCGACCGCGTGGATGCCAGCGTGCGGCTGGTGGCCCATGACGCCTCCGGCAAGGATACCGCCTATCTGGGACTGCGCACCGCCCGCAGCATCACCCAGTGGGATTACCTCGACATCAGCAACAACGACAACACCGTCGCCACCGATGTCTCCAGCTGGCGCGCCAGCAGCGGCGGGCAGCTGATCCTGGCGGAGCACCTGGTCGCCGCCGCCGATCTCGCCTACTCGGTGATCGACCGCTATTATCCCAACGCCACCACCGAGGACGCCATCAACGCGGCCTACGACAATGCCTATGGCTCGCCGTACAGCCCGAGCGACCAGACCTTCGATTCCCATGAGACCTATGCCTCGGTCCGCCTCAGCAGCGATGTCATCGACCACACGGTGATCAGCATCGGCGCCGACTCCACCCTGCAGGCGGTCGACATCACCCAGGTCTACGGGGCGACCGATACCGATCATGGGCAGGACACCAGCGGTGCGTGGGGCGAAGTGCGCTGGTCGGTCAAGGCCCTGGAGCTGTCGGTCACCGGTCGGCACGACCATTATGACGACGTCGGCACCGCCAACACCTATCGCCTCGGCGCCGCCAGCTTCCCGCTCGGCGATGCGCTCAAGCTCTTCGCCTCGACTGGCAGCGGCTTCCTCGCCCCCAGCCTGTTCGAGCGCTACGGCCAGTTCGTCGGCAATCCGACGCTGCAGGCGCAGACCTCGCGCAGCGTCGAGGCCGGACAGACGCTCCAGCTGCCCATCCCCGCGCTGACGCTGACCGATACCTGGTTCCGCACCGGCTATCGCAACATGATCGTCTTCCCCTACGCCTACAACCCGGATGGCGGCAGCTATGCCAACCTCGCGAGCGACAGCAGCATCAGGGGCGTCGAGAACAGCCTGCGCTGGCATGCTGATCCGTTCGAGCTGGCGGTGTCCTACACCTGGCAGCATAGCGATGATGGCACGCGCATGCCGCTGCCCCTGGAGCCCGCCAACAGGCTCAGCGCGGTCGCCATCCTGCATGGCCAGGCGGGGTGGGTCCGCCTCGGCGTCGAGCGCGTCTGGGACCGCTTCATCGCCACCTACACCAACCCGCAGAACGAGCCGCCCTACACCCTGCTGGGGGCGGCGGCGGGCGTCACGCTCTCGCGCATGTGGGAGGTCTATGTGCGCGGCGACAACCTCACCAACGCCCATTACGCGCTCTATCCCCAGTCGACCACCGAGCCGCGTGCCCTGTTCGTCGGCACCACGGTGGCATTCTGACCTCGACCCCGCACCCATCGCTGGCCTGCCCGGCGATCCTGCGCTAGTATCGCCGACGTGCGCTATTGGCTGGTCCTGCTCCTGCTCGCCGCTGCACTCATCGCCGGGGCGTTGGCGGGGATGCTGATCGGGCATGGCAGCCTGCACGACCTGCGTCTGCGCGGCATCTTCCTCGAGCTGCGCACCTGCCGGCTGGCGGCGGCGGGCCTGGCGGGCGCGGCCCTCAGCGTCGGCGGCGTGCTGATGCAGGGCCTGTTCCGCAATCCGCTCGCCAGCCCGGATGTGCTGGGCTGCAGCGCCGGCGCGCATGTGGGAGGCCAGCTGGTGCTGATCGCCACCGCCGGGGTGACCGGCCTGGCGGCCGGTTCGGCGCCCAGCTGGCTCGTCCAGGAGATGGCCATGCCGGTCGGCTGCCTGCTGGGCGCCGGGGTGTCGCTGGTGGTGCTGATGCTGGTCGCCGGACGTGCGACCGGCCTGGCGACGCTGCTCCTGTGCGGGGTGATCCTCTCGTCGCTCTACGGCGCCCTGTCGGCCTTCCTCACCAGCCTCGGCCAGGACAGCTGGCAGCTCGGCCGGGCCCTTGTCGCCTTCAGCCTCGGCGGCGTCGATGGCACCACGCCGCAGACCCTGCTCATGGCCGTGCCGCTGCTGGCCATCAGCCTGATCGCGGCCTGGGGCTGGGGCCGCTCGCTCGACCTGATGCTCGCCGGCGAGGAGGAGGCCGCTTCGCTGGGCGTGGATGTCCCGGCGGTCAGGCGCTGGACGCTGGTGTGGACCGCGGTGCTGACCGCCACCGCGGTGCTCCTGGGCGGCGGCGTCGCCTTCGTCGGCATCGTGGTGCCGCACCTGTGCCGCCCGCTGGTCGGGGTCGGCCACCGGGCGCTGGTGCCGGCATGCGCGCTGGGCGGGGCCGCCTACCTGGTGTGGTGCGACGACCTGGCGCGCAGCCTGCCGGCCACCGGCGAAATCCCTCTGGGGGTGGTGACCGGCATGATCGGGGCGCCGCTGTTCCTGGTCATCCTGATGCGCAGCCGCCGCGAGGGCCTGGCATGAGCGGCGCAGGCGACCAGCAGCCATCCGCCGCCCCGGCCGCCGCCCCGGCCGGCACGCTGATGGTGCGCGGACTGTCGGTGAAGAGGGGCGGCCGGCTGGTGGTCGGCGAGCTGAGCATGACCGCCTGTGCCGGCACGGTCACGGCGCTGATCGGCCCCAACGGCGCCGGCAAGTCGAATTTCATCGGCGTCTTTGCGTTCCTTCACGCGGTGCGGGAGGGACATCTGCAGGACTACGTGGTGCGCTCCGGTGGCGCTGACCGGATCCTGCATTTCGGCTCCAAGACCACTCACACGATGGCCGTTCGAATATCATTTCATGATAGGACGAATTCGTATCGGTTGGAGCTTCAGGCGACCGATACTGACGAACTCGTGCCGGTGCGGGAGGAAGTTTCCTTTTGGGACAAGCCGCTGCATCCACAACCGTACGTGGAAACTCTGAGCCGGCGCGGTAAGGAAGCCGGCATCAGCGCATCTCATGGATCAAAGGTCGCTGGTTACGTGCGGCAGCATCTCGACAGTTGGCGAGTCTTTCATTTCCACGACACCTCCGCATCATCGCCGATGAAGAAAGTCGCGGACATCAATGATAACCGATACATGCGGCCAGATGGTTCCAATCTCGCAGCGTTTCTGTACTTTCTGCGCGAGCGGGAGGAGGCCGCGTACGGGTTCATCAGGCGCACAATCCAGCGCGTGGCACCATTTTTCGACGATTTCCAGCTTGAACCACAGAGGCTGAACCCCGACAAAATCCGGCTCGAATGGCGTCACAGGAACTCGGAGGACTATTTCGACGCATCGTCACTGTCCGATGGCACACTTCGGTTCATTGCCCTGGCTGCTTTATTCTTGCAACCCGTGGCCTATCAACCTTCGGTGATACTGGTCGATGAGCCCGAACTGGGCCTGCATCCCTACGCTCTTTCACTGCTTGCATCCCTGGTAAAGCAAGCCTCGTCAACGACACAGGTGATCCTTTCTACCCAGTCAACCTTACTGCTGGATCATTTTCAACCCGAGGATGTCCTGGTCGCAGACCGTGTTGGCGGTGGCACGCAATTTACCCGGCTCACGTCAGAGAAGCTGTCAAACTGGCTTGAGACCTACAGCCTGGGCGAACTGTGGGAGAAGAATGAGTTCGGCGGCCGACCGGGCCTCGAACGGCGATGACCCGCCTGCTGGTACACGTCGAAGGCCAAACGGAAGAGACTTTCGTCAACGAGGTTTTGGCCAGCCACCTTCATGGTGTCGGTTACACGCAGGTCAGCGCGCGTCTGCTCGGCAAGGCTCGCCAGCGCGACCATCGTGGTGGTATTCGATCCTGGGCCGCAGTTCGGCAAGACATTGTCAACCACCTTACCGAGGACCGCGGCTGCCTCGCCACCACTATGGTCGATTATTACGCGCTGCCCTCCAGCGGACCTGGGGCCTGGCCAGGCCGCCACAATGCCTCCCGGGTCCCGACACCTCAGAAGCCGCTCCTCGTCGAGAAAGCCCTCGCGGGCGACATCGGCAGAAGAATGGGTGTCGGCTTCGACGGGCGCAGGTTCGTGCCATTCGTTGTGCTGCACGAATTTGAGGGGCTATTGTTCAGCGACTGCCACCGTTTCGCCGCCGGGATCGAGCGTCCGGACCTGGCGGCCAGCTTTCAGCAGATCCGCGACCAGTTCGCGAACCCGGAGGAGATCAATGACTCGCCGCAGACCGCCCCCTCAAAACGGGTGTTGCAACTCGTGCCCGGCTACCAAAAGCCTCTGCTAGGTGCCCTGGCCGCGATCGAAATCGGCCTTGAACCCATCCGCGCTGCATGTCCCCACTTCCGCGCGTGGCTGGGGCGGCTGGAAGCCTGGCCACTCGGGGCCTAGGCAAGGATCAGCCTCAACGTTCAGTCTGAAATCCTACTACCCAGTTGACTTCTCTAACTCAGGGGTTATCCGTTCGAGGAACAGCCGCAGGAACCCCTATGAACGACGTTCAGCAAGCCCAGCCGACCCCAGCCACCGATGTCGATCTCGTGATCGTCGGCGCCGGATTCGCCGGGCTCTATCTGCTGCATCGCGCCCGCGGTCTCGGCTTGTCCGCCCGTGTGTTCGAAGCCGGTGGCGATGTCGGCGGCACCTGGTACTNNCCCAACGGCGCCGGCAAGTCGAGCGTGCTCAAGGCCATCATCGGCGTTCTCCCGGTCGCTGCAGGGACGGTCACGCTCGCGCATGAGGAGGTGCTGACGATGGAGCGCCGCAGGCGTGCACGCGTGCTCGCCTACGTGCCCCAGCGCAGCCAGCTCTCGGCGGGCATGAGCGTGCTGAACGTGGTGGCCACCGGGCGCTTCGCCCACCAGGGCCTGCTCGCGCGGCTCTCCGCGCTCGACCGCCAGGCCATCGACCGGGCCTTGGTGCTGGTCGACGCCCGGGAACTGGGCGAACGCCGCTTCGACGAGCTCTCCGGCGGCGAGAGCCAGCGCGTGCTGCTGGCGCGCGCGCTCGCCACCGGTGCCCGTGCCATCCTCCTGGATGAGCCGACCGCGGGCCTGGACATCGGCCACGCGCTCGCGGCCCTGCGCCTGCTGCGCCGCCTGGCCGATCAGGGCTGCACGGTGGTGGTGGTGCTGCATCACCTCGACGAGGTGCGCCGTATCGCCGACCAGGTGCTGCTGATGCACCAGGGCGCGGTGCTGGCCCAGGGCACGGCCGCGGAGGTGCTCGCATCCGGCGCCCTCACCCAGGCCTTCGGCGTCCAGGGCGACCCCGCGGCGCCGTGGTCCTTCAGGCTGCTGGCGGAGGAGCGATGAACCGCGCTGCCTGGGCCAATGCCGGTGCTTTCGCCGTCGCCCTGCTGCTGGCCACGCTGGCAGCGGGATGGGATAGGGATGCCGCGCCCGGGCAGCACCTGAGCGCGCCGGCGGCTGGCGGTGGAGCCGCGCGGCTGGAGGCGCCGGGCGCCGACGCCGCATCGGTGCGGGATGCCTCGGGCTTCCTGGTGCGGCCGGGCGGCTATCAGCGCATCGCCAGCTGCGCGCATCCATCAGATCTGCTGCTGCTCGAGCTGTGCGAACCGCAGCGGGTGGTGGCCTTCAGCCGCTACACCACCGGGGCGGAGGCCTTCCGCCTCGGCACTACCCCGCGCCTGAGTGGTCTCGACGATATCGAGGCGGTGCTGGCCGTGCACCCCGATCTGGTGCTGCTCTCGGCGAGCGCCGGAGACGCTGGGCGCATCGCCAGGCTGCGTGCCAGCGGCATCGCGGTCTTCGACCTCGGCGAGCAGGCCGGATTGAGCACCCTCACGGCCCAGGCGCTCGCGCTCGGAGCGCTGCTGGAGGTGCGGCCGCGCGCCGAACACTTCGCCGCCACCTTGAGCAGGCGGATGGCGGCGGTCCAGGCCCGCCTGCCGCGACAGACCCCGCGGCGCCGCGCGGTCGTGGTGCTGGTGGTCGGCACCCTGCTCTATGGCGGGACGGTGGGCAGCAGCTACCACGATGTGCTCGAGGCCGCCGGGCTGAACGATGCCGCAGCTGCCGCCTACCACGGCTGGCCGCAGTACCGCCTGGAGGAGCTCATCGCCCTCGATCCCGACGTGATCGTCACCGCGCGGGGCATGGGCGCCACCCTGGCGCGCCTGCCCGGGCTGTCCGCCATGCGCGCGCTCTCGCAGCCGCAGGGGGTGATCGAGATGGATGACGAGCGCTTGAGCGATGCCGGCCCCGGGATGCTCGAGGCGGCGGAGGAGCTGTGCGCGCGCGCCTATCCCGCGGCGGCGTCGCAAAGACGATGATGCGGCGGAAAGCTATACGTCGGGCTTGCCAGCGCAGCGGGCGATGATGGACTCCCGCTGGCAGCGGTCACAGCGGAGGGGACATGGCAACGACGGCCTCCGGCACGGCGCTGATCACCGGCGGCTCGAGCGGCATCGGCCTGTCGCTGGCGCGTGAGTTCGCCCGCGCCGGCTTCGCGGTGGTGCTGGTCGCCCGCGATGCCGGGCGGCTCGCTGAGCAGGCGCAGGCTCTCGGCGCCCAGGTGCCGGTGGTGGTCCAGGCCATCGCCATTGACCTCAGCCGGCCGGGCGGCGCCAAGGAGCTGGTCGAGGAGCTCGACCGGCGCGCGCTCACCGTCGACGTGCTGGTGAACAATGCCGGGATCGGCACCTACGGCCCTTACGCCGACAGCGATCTGCCGGCCATCAGCGGGCTGATCGCGCTCAACATCGGTGCCCTCTGCACCCTGACCCGGCTCATCCTGCCCGGCATGATCGCGCGTGGGCAGGGTCGCATCATGCAGGTCGCATCCACCGCCGCCTTCCAGCCCGGTCCACTGATGGCGGTGTACTCCGCCACCAAGGCCTTCGTCCTCTCCTTCTCCGAGGCGTTGGCGGATGAGCTCGGCGGCAGCGGGGTGACGGTCACCTGCCTGTGCCCGGGTGCGACCCGCACCGGCTTCGCCGAGCGGGCCGGGATGAGCACCTCGCGGCTATTCCAGGGCGCGCTGATGGACAGCGATGCCGTCGCACGCGCGGGTTTCAAGGCCTGCATGGCCGGCAGGCACCTGGTCATCCCGGGGGTGATGAACCACCTGCTGACCCTGGTGGTGCGCTTCACTCCGCGCCGCATCGTCACCCGGGTGGTGCGCTTCATGCTCGAGCAGGTGGGCGCCTCCGCGGGGAGGACGCCGGGCGTCTGAGCGGATCGGTGTCAGTGCCGCCGGCGGCGCAGGGCCAGCGGCCGGTCGAGCAGCTCCTTGAGCACGAACAGCTCGCGCATGGTCTGGGGCTGGCGCAGCAGGCGGGCGAAGCGCTCGTTGGCGGGCATCGCCGTCGGACGCGCCGGCTGATCGCTGGTACGTGGCGCGGGGGGCTCGGGGCGGGCTTCCGTGGCACGCCCGGGTGCGGCGGCGGGCGCGCTGGGGCGCGGCTGGGCGGCTGGGCGGCGGACCTGGGGCTGCTGCGCGGCCTGGGGCTGGTACTGGGGCTGAGCTTGGGCCTGGCGGATGCGCTCCTTGATCTCCTCGAGGCTGGTCGGTGCCGGCGGGCGCACCGGGGAGGTGCCGCGGGATGGCGGCTGGTCGCGCTGGTTGACCTCGTCGATCGCCTCGCGGACCATGGTGATCAGCTCATCAAAGAGTCCCATGGGCCAGCTCCTGGCGGGGTGACGCCCGGCCGCCGATCATTGCGGCTTGTCCTTGTTGACCCCGCCCGGATTGGCGATGGAGGTGCGCATCTCGGTATCGGATTGGAGGTTCTTCAGGCTGTAGTAATCCATCACGCCGAGCCGGCCTGAGCGGAAGGCCTCGGCGATGGCGAGCGGGATCTCGGCCTCGGCGAGCACCACCTTGGCGCGGTTCTCCGCCACCAGCGCCACCATCTCCTGCTCGCGCGCCACCGCCATGGCGCGGCGCTTCTCGGCCTCGGCCTGGGCGATCTTCTTCTGCGCCTCGGCCTGGTCGGTCTGCAGGCGGGCGCCGATGTTCTCGCCGACGATGACATCGGCGATGTCGATCGACAGGATGTCGAATGCGGTGCTGGCATCGAGGCCCGAGTCGAGCACGGTCTTGGAGATCGACTTGGGGTTCTCCAGCACTTCCATGTGGTTCTTGGCTGCGCCGATGGTGGAGACGATGCCCTGGCCGACGCGGGCGATGATGGTGTTCTCGGCCGCGCCGCCCACCAGGCGCGCGAGGTTGGTGCGCACCGTGACGCGCGCCTTGACCTTGAGCTGGATGCCGTTGCCGGCGACGCCGTCGACCGTGGTCTGGCCGCCGCCGGCGGAGGCGGGGACATCGATGACCTTGGGGTTGACCGAGGTCTGCACCGCCTCGAGCACGTCGCGGCCGGCCAGGTCGATGGCGCAGGCGCGGTCGAAGGTCAGCGGGATGTCGGCCTTGCTCGCCGCGATCAGGGCATGCACCACGCGCAGCACGTGCCCACCGGCCATGTAATGCGCCTCGAGCGACTCGGTCTTGATGTCGATGCCGGCCTTCTTGGCGGTGATGCGCGCCGGCACGATGACGTTGGGATCGACCTTGCGGAAGCGCATGAAGACGATCGCCACCAGGCTGACATGGGCGTTGGAGAGGTAGGACTGGAGGTAGAGCTGCCAGGCATTGAAGAGCAGGATGCCGAAGAACAGCACCACCAGGATGCCGCCGCCGATGGCGAACTTGATCAGCAGCCCCTGGTCATCGAGGAAGCTGGCAGTGCATAGGGAGGGGAGGCTGGAGAGGAAGGGGACCATGGCGGCATCCAGGTGTGGGCAGAGCAGGCTCAGCGGACAGGCAGGGCGGACGGGCAGAGCGGAGCTGATTCGCTCGTCAGGTGAGTTGAGCAGCGGCCGGCGTGGCGGTCGCGCGGTGGATATCTGTACCGGGGTTGGGCCAGGAGCAAGGAGCGGGGCATCCTCCCGCTCAAGGGACGGATGGGGCGGCTTGCACGGTCACCGCCGGTCCATGCACATCGATGACCACCACCCGCTGCCCACGGCCGAGCACCGGGCCCAGGACGCGCACATCGATGTCGTTGGTGCCGGCGCGGGTGATGAAGCGCGCGCGTCCCGATGGCATGGCATCGGTCACCAGCTCGCCGACTGCACCGACCTCCACTCCGAGGGCGGCGGCGAGATGGTGGTAGCCGGCGTCATCCCTGATCTCGGCGTGCGGCACGGCGCGGGTGCGCACCAGGCGGGCCAGGCCCCAGCGGACCACCGCGACGCCGACCAGCGGGATGAGGATCAGCACCAGCAAGCCCGCCGCGGTCGAGACCAGGAACGCCGCGATCATGGCCGCGGCTGCGGTCAGCGCGGCGGCGATGGCGAGCGGCCCGCCGCTGGCGAGGATGAACTCGAGGATCAGGAGCGCGGTCGCGACGATGCTCAGGATCACCGCCAGGCCGAACTGCAGCCGGGCATCTCCTGCGGCGGGCTCGGCGGCGAGCTGCAGCGCCAGGCTGCCGAGCAGAGCCATGGAGATCATGGCGCTTGAACCGCCGCCGCGGCCACCTCCGCGGTCGGGGCCTGGATCTGGCGCACGATCGCTTCGCCGAAGCGCACCTCCACCACCTCGATCTCGGCGGCGGCGGGGATGAACTCGCCCTGCTCGGTGGTGGCGCTGATGTCACGCGAGCCGATGGCGATGAAGCCGCTCGGGCGCAGTTCGGTGCGCGTGCTGCCGCGCCGGCCCACCAGCTCGCCAAGGACGCCCTCGCCGGATGCGGTATCGGAATTGCTGGTGGCCTGGATCTCGGCCGAGACCGAGAGCCGGCGGAAGAGGCGCGATTTCGGCAGGTAGAAGATCACCAGCATGATGCCGGCGAAGGCGGCGAGGAAGGACAGCAGGCTGTTGCCCAAGGCGGTGGCGAGGTCGGGCAGCCAGTTCGGCGAACCGGGGTGGAACTGCTCGGCGTTCGGCATGAAGGAGAGCACCAGGCCGGTCATGCCCAGCGCCAGCCCGAGGATCGCCAGCAGCCCGCCGACATGGAAGAAGAACAGATCGATGATGATGCAGGCCAGGCCTGCCACCACCAGCACCACATCGATGTAGTTGGCGAGATCCTGGTAGAACTGGCAGACGAAGAAGGCGATGCCGCAGACTGTGGCGAGCGTCGCCCACAGGCCCATCGGCGCCTTGAACTCGAGGATCAGGAAGACCACCGTGGCGGCGGCCATCAGCGACGACCAGCCGCTCAGCCACCAGCTCGCCTCCTCGACCTGGCTGGGCGAGAGGTCGACGACGGTGGCGGGGCTTCCCCCCAGCAGCTGGTAGACCGCCTCGCGGCTCTCCACCAGGCTGGTCGCCATCCCCTCGTTCACCGCCTCGGTGCCGGTATAGCTGATCAGGCGGTCATGGCCCGACAGCAGCACCTTCTTGTCATCGTCCGCATCAGGATGATCGGCGAGGAACTTCGGCAGATCGTCCTCGATGACGAAGAAATGGCCGCTCTTGAGGTCGAAGCGGTAGAGATCCTGGTTGAGCGCGGTCATCTTCACCAGCTTGGCCTCGTTCCAGCCGCGCTTCTGCGCCAGGCCCCGGAGGTTCGCGCGCACCGCAGTGTTGATCTTCTCCGGCAGATACTCGATCTTGCCCTCGGCATTGGCGGTGATGACACCGATGTCGCCGATCTCGGCGCGATCGCTGATGTAGATCTTCTGCGTGGCGTAGGCGAGCAGGGCGCCGGCCGACCAGGCCTTCACGTCGACGTAAGCGACCAGGCGGGGACCATCGGCGGGGACGCTCAACAGGGTGTCGGCCATGTCGAGGGCGGCGCCGAGCTGCCCGCCGTCGGTGGTCAGATGGATGAGGATGCAGTCGACCTTGTCGCCGATCGCCACGCCGATGACGCGTTTCAGGTAGGCGGCCTTGCCGCGATCGATCAGGCCTTCGATGGGGATGTAGGCGATGCGCGCCTGGCCTGGCAGCCCCGCGCCATGCTGGGCGGAAGGCTCTTCGGCACCCGCAGAGCCTGCCCGTCCGGCGCTCGCGGCGATGCCGACGATGCCGGCGGACCAGACGATGATAGTGGCGAGCAGGAGCGCTGCGCTGCGGACATGAGGCATGGGAGGAAGTGTCTGCCACCTGTGCGGGGAGACCAGTTGAAATTGCCGCAGTCGGTGCAGATGCGCGCGGCGCAGGCGGCGATCATCGCCGGCGCGGCAGTGGTTGGATACACCGCGGCCTCGCGCACGGGGTGCTGCTTGCAGGCGCCGAGCCGGGTCGCATAACGCCGGCCTCTTTCAAAGGACGCATATGGTGAATCCGGGGAATGTCGTCATCGGTCAAAGCGGCGGTCCTACCGCTGTCATCAACCAGACCCTGATCGGCGTGGTGAAGGCGGCCCTCGCCGAGCCCAAGTACTTCCGTAAGGTCTACGGCGCGATCCACGGCATCCAGGGCATCATCGACGAGAACTTCTGCGACTTCGCCCTCGAGGATCCCGCCAATCTCGAGGTCATCGCCGGCACGCCATCGGCAGCGCTCAAGTCGGTGCGGCTCAAGCCCACCCCGGAGGTCTGCTCGCAGGTGCTGGAGCGATTTAAGCAGCACGATGTCCGCTTCTTCTTCTACATCGGCGGCAACGATACCGCCGAGACCGCGCACATCATCAACGAGATGGCGGCCCAGGACGGCTACGCGCTGACCTGCATGCATTGCCCCAAGACCATCGACAACGACCTGCGCGTCACCGACCACTGCCCCGGCTACGGCTCGGCGGCCAAGTTCGTCGCCCAGGCGTTCATGGGCGACAACCTCGACAACCGCTCGATGGGCGGCATCAAGATCAACGTGGTGATGGGGCGCAATGCCGGCTGGCTGACCGCCGCCTCGGCGCTGGCGCGCATCTTCCCCGATGACGGACCGCACCTCATCTACTGCCCCGAATCGGATTTCTCAATGCCGCAGTTCGGGGGCGATGTGCTGAAGGTCTACCAGCGCCTCGGCCGCTGCGTGATCGCGCTCTCCGAGGGCATCCACGGCATCGGCGGCGCCGACATCGTGGATCTCGGCGAGACCGACAGCCATGGCAACAAGCAGCTCTCCGGCTCCGGCGCGCTGGGCGACTATGTGGCGGCCCAGCTCAAGTCCTTCCTCGGCCGTGCCCAGCCGGGCGCCAAGCACCGCATCCGGGCCGACACCTTCGGCTACCTGCAGCGCTGCTTCCCGGGCGTGACCAGCGAGGTCGATGCCGCCGAGGCGCGCCTGGCAGGCACCGCCGCCGTCGCCGCCGCGCTGGCCGGCTCGACCAGCGGTTCGATCGCCTTCCGCCGCACCGGCGAAGGGGAGCAATACGGCATCGACACCTTCGTCACCCCGCTGCGCTCGGTGGCCAAGGAGACCAAGGCCATGCCGCGCGACTGGCTCAATGCCGCCGGCAACGATGTGGTCGAGGACAGGCTGATGCCCTACCTGCGTCCGCTGGTTGGTCGCCTGCCGGCGATCGGGAGGCTGGCGATGAAAGGCGCAAAACAAGCCTAGCTGGCGACCGTATGGATGCTAGGCGGGCTCATGGGTGAGGTACGCAGCCTGCAAAAGGTGCACGGAAGGGCTTCCATTGCGGCTATCAATCGTTATGACGCGCCCTTCATCGAACCGAACGTGCAACGTCTGGCTCGGTTGCAGGTAGTTCTGCTTCGTATCAACCCCCAGGAGAATTCTCCATGATCAAGTCGTCGCCCGTGGTGCTGTTCGTCGGTTGTTGGATAGCGCTGATCACCACGTCATTCGGGTTTCTGCTGCGCGCATTCCTCATGGATACCTGGGCGGCGGAGTTCCACTTCTCCGAAACGCAGAAAGGCGAGCTCTTCGGCGTGGGCCTGTGGCCCTTCGCCATCAGCATCGTGCTTTTCAGCCTCGTGATCGACAAGATCGGCTACAAGACCGCGATGATCTTCGGTTTCGCCTGCCATATCATCTCGCTCGTCATGACCCTAATGGCCAAGGACTACAATGGCCTGTATTGGGCAAATTTCGTCGTCGCCCTGGGCAACGGCACCGTCGAGGCCTACATCAACCCGGTGGTCGCGACCCAGTTCAGCAAGGACAAGGTGCGCTGGCTCAATGTCCTGCATGCCGGATGGCCGGCCGGATTGGCGATCGCCGGCGTGCTCGCCCTGCTGATGGGCGATGCCAACTGGCACACCAAGATGCTGCTTCTGCTGATCCCCGCCATCGCCTACTTCGTCATCCTCATCTTCCAGAAGTTCCCGGTCAACGAGCGCGTGGCGGCCGGCGTGCCTTACAAGGACATGCTCAAGGAAGTCGGCGCCTTAGGCGCCTTCATCATCACCTGGCTGATCGCCGTCGAGATGGCACGCTCGGCCTTCGGGGATCCCTCGCCGCTGCGTGACGGCACCATCGTCGCGGCCATCGTGGCGATCGCCTTCTTCGGCCTCGTGCGCACGCTCGGTCGGCCGTTCTTCATCCTCCTGCTGCTGGTGATGGTGCCCCTGGCCACCACTGAGCTGGGCGTCGACAGCTGGGTGACCGGGTTGATGCAGCCGGTGCTCGGCAATAACGGGGTGTGGGTGCTGATCTACACCTCGGTGCTGATGATGGTATTGCGACTGTGCGCTGGCTTCATCGTCCACCGCCTGTCGCCGCTGGGTACCTTGGCGATCTGCTCGGGCACTGCGGCCACCGGCCTCTTCCTGCTCTCCGGTGCCACCACCGGCGCCTTCATCTTCGGCGCCGCGACGCTGTATGCGGTGGGCAAGACCTTCTTCTGGCCAACCATGCTCGGCCTGGTCACGGAGCAGTGCCCCAAGGGCGGCGCATTGACGCTGAACGCCACCGGGGGCGTCGGCATGCTGGGTGTCGGTGTGCTCGGTGCGATGTTTCTGGGCAATATCCAGGACACCACCATCGACAAGACCCTGCTCGAGAAGGCTCCCAAGGTCCATCAGGAGGTGATGATCGAGAAGACCGGTCTGCTCGGCTCCTACAAGGCGGTCGATGATACCAAGGTCAAGGCGCTGCCTGAGGCCGATCAGAAGATCGTCTCCGAGGTCCAGGCCGGAAGCAAGCAGCTCGCGCTGACCAGGGTCACCATCTTCCCGCTGCTGATGCTGGTGGTCTATCTCGGACTGATCTTCTACTTCAAGAGCAAGGGCGGCTACAAGCCGGTGGATGTCGGCCAGCATTGAAGCGTCCCGGGCCAACCGGCTCCCAACAGCAAACCCCTGGCAGTCGCCAGGGGTTTGCCGTTTCTCGGACCGCCTGGCAGGTTCAGCGCTTGCGGCCCTTGCCCGCTGAGGCGCGTTTCGTGGCCGCTGCCCGGCTGGGCATGGCCGCCGCTTTGGCCACAGGCTTGACCATAGGGCGCGCGCCCTTGGCTGCCGGGCCCTTGACGATCCGGGTGGTGGCTCCGCCGCTGCGCTTGGCCCATTCGCGCTTCATGAAGCGCAGCCCATCGGTGGCCAGCTGCTCCTCGCTGACGAACATCTTGCGCCAGATCTTGGTCGCCGCGGCGAGGCTCGGCAGCGCCAGGCCGAAGGCCTCGATGGTGAGCCAGCCGTCGTAGCGGATCTTCTTCAGCGTATCGAAGGTCTCCTGCCAGTGGACTTGGCCCTGGCCGGGGGTCGAGCGGTCGTTCTCGCTGATGTGCACGTGCACCATCACATCGCTGCAGGTCTTCAGCGCGCCGGTGATGTCCTTCTCCTCGATGTTGGCATGGAAGGTGTCGTACATCATGCGGCAGCTGGGGTGGCCGACCTCGCGCGCGAAGCGCGCGGCATCGGCGGCATTGTTGAGCAGGTAGATCTCGAAGCGGTTGAGGAACTCCAGCGCCAGGGTGACGCCCACCGTGCCGGCGTATTCGGCGACCGGACGCATGCTCTCGACGCCCCAGCGCCACTCCTCGCTGGTCGGGCCGGCGCCGCTGAAATGGCCGAGGGCGGCATAGTACGGTCCGGCGAGCAGGCGCACGCCGGCGGCCTGGCAGCAGTCGAGCACGCGCTTGCTCAGCTCGACGCCCTTGGCCCGCACCGCCGCATCCGCCGAGATGGGATTGTCGGCGACCGTGCGTACGGTCACGCCGGTGCGTTCGAGTCCGAGATCATCGAGGCGCTTGCCCAGGGCGGCGAAGCGGTTGGGATCGAGGTTGAAGATCGGCAGCTCGACGCCATCGAAGCCGATCTTCTTCAGGCGTTCGAAGACCGGAAGGTACTCCTCCTTGGTCGGGTCATCGGTCCACAGCAGCATATTCATGCCGAATTTCATGGGTCAGTCCTGGTGCTCGGGTGGAGGGTCGTAGCGCGCTCGGCAACGAGTGGTCAGCAGTGAAACGCCAGCAGACTGGAGGTGCTCCTGAGAGGCGCAACGGCCAAGTCACCCAAGGCCGGTTGGGACGTTCATCGGGTGACGGCATGGGCGCTGCAGGGGGTACGGCGCACACGCCGGGACGGGGAGGCGGGCAACGGCTGGGGCAGAAGCGACGTATATGCTCAAGTGCCTTGCCCCAAAGGCGATCAGGAGATGCTGGTTATGCAGAATTCGGCAGTACTGCGGTGTATCCGTCCCCAAGGCGTAGCGGCCGGTATCGTGCATGCCCTGGTCCCGCTGGTCCTGGCCTTGCTGTCAACGGGTGCAGTCATCGACGCAGCCAGCGCGGCGGATGGCGATGACGGCTTCACCGCCATCTTCAACGGCAACGACCTGAGCGGCTGGCAGGGCGATCAGGAGTTCTGGTCCGTGCGCAATGGGGCGATCACCGGCGAGTGCACGCCGGAGAAGCAGCCCAAGCACAACACCTTCTGCATCTGGCGCGACGGCGAGGTCGACGACTTCGAGCTCAAGGCGCGCTTCAAGATCGTCGGCGGGAATTCCGGCATCCAGTTCCGCAGCGCTGAACTCGAGGATTACGTCATGAGCGGCTACCAGGCCGACATGGACGGCAACAACGACTGGACCGGCGCCAACTACGAGGAGCGCGGCCGCGGCATCCTCGCCAAACTCGGCGAGAAGACCGTCATCGGCGCCGACGGCACGGTCGCGGTCGTCGGCGCGGTAGGCGATCGCACGGCCATCATCGCCGCCATCCGCAAGGACGACTGGAACGACTGCGACATCATCGCCCAGGGCAACCATGTGGTCGAGAAGCTCAACGGGGTGGTGAGCTGCGAATTCACCGACAACCAGCCGGAGAAGCGCGTCCTGCATGGCCTGCTCGGGCTGCAGATGCATGCCGGGTTCCCGCATTTCGTCGTGCAGTTCAAGGACATCCGGCTCAAGCGCCTGCCGCTCACCGACAACCGCAAGAAGATCGTCCTGATCGCCGGTCGCAACAGCCATGGCCTGGGCGAGCACGAGTTCGAAGCCGGCGTCTCCGCCTGGAAGCACTGCCTGGACAAGGTGCCAGAGGTGGTCGCGGCGGAGTACATCCACGGCTGGCCGCTGGATCCCACCGCCTTCGACAACGCCGATGCGATCATCTTCTACGCCGACGGCGGAGGGGGCCACCCGGCGGTCCAGGGCGACCACCTGCGCATCCTCGATGCCCTGGCCAAGAAAGGCGTCGGCCTGGGCTTCAGCCATTACGCGGTTGAAGTGCCCAAGGACCACGGTGGCCCTGAGTTCCAGCGCTGGATCGGCGGCTACTATGAGGGCGGCTATTCGGCGAATCCGGTATGGCTGGCGACCTACGGCACGTTGCCGCAGCATCCCGTCACCCGCGGGGTCAAGCCGTTCGCCTCCACCGACGAGTGGTATTTCAACATGCGCTTCCGCGCCGGCTTCGTGCTCGATCCCGGGCTGGCGCCGAGCCAGGGCATCCAGCCCATCCTCACCGCCAAGCCCTCGGACGAGACACGCCGCAATCCCTACTCCGGCTCGGGCCCCTATCCCCACATCGTCGCCGAGAACGGCCGTACCGAGGTGATGATGTGGGTGGTCGACAACCCGGGCGCCAACCGCGGCTTCGGCTTCACCGGCGGGCACTACCACAAGAACTGGGCCAACGGCGACCAGCGCAAGCTCCTGCTCAACGCCATGCTGTGGATCGCCCATGGCGAGGTGCCGGCGGACGGCGTGGAGTCCAATCCCAGCGACGATGAGCTCAACAGCCGGCTGCGCAGCCGGGTGGCGGCGGTCAAGAGCGGAGGCGCCTTCGACCCCGCCAAGGCCAAGTACGCCAGCAAGGTGGTGCGTGCGGGGATGGTCGACATCGATGTCGATGTCACCGGCGCCAAGCAGCTGATCCTGGTGGTCGGCGACGGCGGCGACGGCTTCGCCTGCGACTGGGCCGACTGGGTCGACCCGGTGCTGGTGGGCCCGGGCGGGACGACCAGGCTTAGCGAGCTGAAGTGGGCGTCGGCGAAATCGGGCTGGGGCGAAGTGCACGTCGGCAAGAATGTCGGCGGCGGCGAGATGAAGGTCGCCGGCAAGCCGGTCGATGGCCTGGGCGTGCACGCCGAATCGGTGATCGTCTACGACATTGCCGGCAAGGGCTTCACCCGCTTCACCGCCAAGGGCGGTGTGGACAACGGCGGTACCGATCAGAATGCTGGCCAGTCGACCTCGGTCCAATTCATGATATTCACACAAAAGCCATGAGCATGCGCCTGAGCGCCCCTGCTCTCCCCATCCACGCAAGGATCTCCTCATGATGCGCTCCCGCCCGCTCTCCGCCTGCCTGCTCTCCCTGGCCCTCGGCCTGGGAGGGTCGCTGGTCGCCGCCGACGCCAAGCCGAAGTTCTCCAGCGATGTGGTGCGCCAGGGCCTGGTCTCCATCGATGTTGACATCACCGGGGCGAAGCAGCTGTTCCTGGTGGTCGGCGACGGCGGCGACGGCTTCGCCGCCGACTGGGCCGACTGGGTCGATCCGGTGCTGGTCGGACCGTCCGGCGAGACCAAGCTCACCGATCTGANNCGGTCGACGGCATCGGCGTGCATGCCGTCTCGGTGGTGGTCTATGACATCGCCGGCAAGGGCTACACGCGCTTCAGGAGCAAGGCCGGCCCGGACAACGGCGGCACCGACCAGAATGGCGGCGGGACCACCTCGGTGCAGTTCCTCGTCTTCACCGAGCCGCCGCCGGCGCGCCTGCTCAAGCCGGGCGGTGCAACCGGGCTGTCGCCGGCGGATTCGGTCGGCGCGCTGACCATGGCCGACGGCCTGACCGCGACGCTGTGGGCCTCGGAGCCGATGTTCTGCAATCCGACCGACATCGACATCGACGCCCAGGGACGGGTGTGGGTGGATGAAGGCCTGAACTACCGCCAATGGCAGCACAACCGCCCCGCTGGCGACCGCATCGTGGTGCTGGACGACAGCACCGGCGGGGGCAAGGCCGACCGCATCCGGGTGTTCTACCAGGGCACCGACGTCAATGCCGCGCTCGGCATCTGCGTGCTCGGCGACCAGGTGATCGTCTCGGATTCGCCCAACGTCTTCCGCTTCACCGACAACGGCCCCGACAAGCCGCCGACCAAGGAGCTGATGTTCACTGGCATCTCGGGCGTGCAGCACGACCACGGGATGCACACCTTCGTCTTCGGCCCCGACGGCAAGCTCTACTTCAATTTCGGCAATGCCGGCGAGCACATCAAGGACAAGGACGGCAAGCCGATCATCGATGTCGATGGCAACGAAGTGAACAACACCGGCCATCCGTACCGCCAGGGCATGGTCTTCCGCTGCAATCCCGATGGCAGCGAGTTCGAGGTGCTGGCGCACAACTTCCGCAACAACTACGAGGTCAACGTCGACTCCTTCGGCACCATCTGGCAGTCCGATAACGACGATGACGGCAACCGCGGGACGCGCATCAACTACGTGATGGAGCATGGGAACTTCGGCTATACCGACGAGATGACCGGCGCCGGCTGGGGCCAGGGCAAGATGGCCAAGTATCCCAACGCCGCGCCGGGCAGCGACGAGAACTGGCTGGACCGCATCGCCCGCCATTGGCACCAGTACGATCCGGGCGTGGTGCCCAACCTGCTGAACACCGGTGCGGGCTCGCCGACCGGCATCCTGGTCTACGAGGGCGACCTGCTGCCGGCGATCTTCCGCAACCAGCTCATCCATTGCGAGCCGGGCAGCAATGTGGTGCGTGCCTACACCCTCACCAACGACGGTGCTGGCTACAAGGCCGGGATCGTCAACATCATGAAGTCGAAGGACAGCTGGTTCCGCCCCTCCGACGTCTGCGTCGCCCCCGACGGCTCGCTGATCGTCGCCGACTGGTTCGATCCTGGCGTGGGTGGCCACCAGATGGGCGACAACGATCCCAATACCGCTGGCGGACGCCTCTACCGCGTCGCACCGACCGGCAGCACCGCGGTGGCGCCCAAGCTCGACCTCTCCAGCGCTGCGGGTGCCACCGCCGCGCTCGCGTCGCCCAACCTGGCGACCCGCTACCTCGCCTGGACCAAGCTGCATGAGCTCGGTGCGCAGGCCGAGGGCGAGCTGGTGAAGATGTGGAAGGGAAGCAACCCGCGCATGCGCGCGCGCGCCCTCTGGCTGCTGAGCAAGCTGCCCGAGAAGGGTGCCGCCTACATCGCCGAGGCGGCCAGGGATGCCGATAGCGACATCCGCATCACCGCGCTGCGCGCCGCGAGCGAGATCAAGCTGGACATCATCCCCCTGGTCAAGGATCTGGTGAAGGATCCCTCGCCCCAGGTGCGGCGCGAATGCGCCCTGCGCCTGCGCCATTCGGCCTCGATGGAGGCGGCTGGCCTGTGGTCCGAGCTGGCGATCGGCCACGATGGCAAGGATCGCTGGTACCTCGAGGCCCTGGGCATCGGCGCCGACAAGAACGAGGATGCCTTCTTCAGCGCCTGGCTGGCCAAGGTCGGGGATGCCTGGGACACCCCGGCCGGCAGGGACATCGTCTGGCGCTCGCGCTCCAATAAGGCGCTGCCCTACCTGGTCAAGATCCTCAAGGATGCCAAGACGCCCTCATCCGAGCAGCAGCACTACATGCGCTCCTTCGACTTCCACAGCGGACCAGCCAAGGAAGAGGCGCTCAAGAGCCTGCTCGAATGACCGCTGCGCCCTGCTTCCCCTAGGCAGCCGCCGCTTGACGGGCTGGGGCGCAGGCTGACGTTCCAGCCGGCCTCGTCAGCCGTGTGCTGCCGGCCAGGAGTGCTGTAATCATGTCCATCGCCATCCTCCCTGCCGCCCGCCTCTGGCTGGCCTGCCTGCTGCTGGCCGGCTGGTGCACCGCGGCCCTGGCCGAGGACGCTCCGGCGGACGACGAGAAGCTGCGCAAGGCCAAGCTCTACGCCGATGTGGTGATGCGACTGAAGGGCGCCGACCTGTCCGCCGATGCCAAGACCAAGTCCCTGGTCGACAAGGCGCTGACCGCCAACCAGGGCCTGCCCGCCTTCGTCGAGATCGCCGACGCCTTCGCCATCACCGATCGCGACCCCGAGCTCCTGCGCCTGGCGGTGCGCTACCGCGCCGACGCCACCGGGTCGCAGGCGGTGCGCCTGGTCCTGGCCCATGGCGGCAGCGCAGCGCTCTCGGCGGCACTCGCCGGGCCGGATGCCGCCGCCCTGGTCACCGCGCTGGGCAACGCCAGCGATCAGCGCGCGCTCACCCTCCTGCTGCCCCTGGTGAGCGATGCCACGCGCGAACTGGCGGTGCGCCAGGAGGCGGTCCGCGCTGCAGGCCGGTACGAGGAGGGCGCGAAGGCCCTGCTCGAGCTGCGCAAGGACAAGAAGCTCGCGGCCGACTGCACCGCGCTCGCCGCCAGCGTGCTGGCGAATGCGCCCTGGGAATCGATCCGCGCCGAGGTCGGCAAGTCGATGGCGGTGCCGGAGACCACCGACGGGCCGCTGCCATCCTTCGCGCAGCTGAGCGCCAAGCCCGGCAATGCCGCGCATGGCGAGCAGGTGTTCGGCGGCATCTGCGTGACCTGCCACCAGGTCAATGGCAAGGGCATCGATTTCGGGCCCAACCTGTCGGAGATCGGCACCAAGCTCGGCAAGGATGCGCTCTACGAGGCGGTGGTCTACCCGGATGCCGGCATCGAATTCAACTACGAGACCACCGTGCTCACCTTCAAGGATGGCAATTCGGCGATCGGCATCGTGGTCAGCGACACCGACGCCGAGGTGGCGCTCAAGGCGCTGGGCGCGATCGTCACCAAGTTCCCCAAGAGCGCCATCGCCAGCCAGACCAAGCTGAAGACGTCGCTGATGCCCACCGGGTTGCAGCGCGCCATGGCCCAGCAGGACCTCATCGACCTGATCGAGTACCTCTCGTCGCTGAAGAAGAAGTAGGCCGGATCGGGGGCGTGCTCTGCCGGGGCACGGCTCCCGGACGGGCAGAACGGGCCTGTGCGGCCCCCAGGAGCACGACCTCGGCGCGCCGGGCAGCGCTGGCGGGGAGCGCGGCCGGTTCGCGCATGCCTGCATCCAGGGCGACGCCACGCTCCTGGGCCAGGGCTCCGGTGGCCGGCAAGCGGGGGGTGCACGCGCTGGCATCGGGGTGCATCCTCGGGTCGCTGGGGGTGCTAGCGGGAGGTGGGGGAGGGGGGCTGACAGGAGCGGAGATGCGCCGGTGGTGCGCCGAACCCCCTGGTGTTCCAGCACCCATGTCCGCCTATCGCCGGTCATGCCGGGAGGCCGAGCGGCCGGAGGCAAGGCAGGTGAACACCCCGCTGGAGCTGAGGTGTCGGTCCCGACGCCGCGCTTGACACCCAGGGGGTGCCATCTAACCTCTCCGTCCCTTTGCAATAGGGGCGAGGCATCCGCCTTGCTCGTGGTTCGCTATGGTGTCTCGTTCGCCACCTTAGCTCAGCTGGTAGAGCAACGGTTTTGTAAACCGTAGGTCGCCGGTTCGAGTCCGGCCGGTGGCTCCAGCTCTTTGGTTGCGTTGCTCGTCTCTGCGCTTCGTCGTCGTGCCTCCGGTCAGCCTCGTCCAATCGGCTCGTCTTCGCCTTCATGCTCTTTGCCATCTTGTTCATCACCCAGAGTGGGACACGCGGGTAGGTACCGAAGCGGCCAAACGGGGCAGACTGTAAATCTGCTGGCTCACGCCTTCGAAGGTTCGAATCCTTCCCTGCCCACCATCAAGCGACACGCACTGCGGGTGTAGCTCAATGGTAGAGCGACAGCCTTCCAAGCTGACGACGAGGGTTCGATTCCCTTCA
>PLEW01000017.1:0-30681 GCA_003136555.1 Planctomycetota bacterium
GTCCTGGCATATCTGGGACAAGATCAACCCCAAGGCGATCCCGCCGCTGATGATCGATCCCACCGACCCCAGCGGCAACACCCTGATCCTCTTCCCGATGGCGCCTACGCCCACGGTCATCCCGCTCGATCCGACCCAGGGCGTACCGATCAATCAGTGGCCGAAGCGCGGGGTGATCATGATCAACAACCAGATCCTCTCCTACTCATCCATCTCCGGGAACACCCTGGCCGGCATCGCTGATTGCACGACCTGGACCTTCACCCCCGGGCTCGCCCCGCCCCTGGCGGTCCCCGGCCCCATCACCGCCATCCACTTCCCCAAGAACAACCCGCCCACCGTCCGCCTGCTCACCATCGAGGTGGCTGGCGACAATCCGATCACGCCCGGCAAGTTCGTGATTCCGGGCAACGGCACGCCGGCGCTCTTCCAGGTCATGCATACCTCCGGCCGGGTGGAATGGATCTCCTACGATCACATCGCCAATTCGCCTGGCCAGGGCAACTACTTCATGGTCTACAACACCGGGGATGCCGGCTTCGGCTACAACAACCGCGGCCAGGTGCGCACGGATTTCGTCGGCGGGGCCATGCGCAACCCGCTGTTTGTCACCACCCTGCACTCGACCACCGACACCTTCCCCGCCGGCTGCACGGTGCTGCCGGTGCAGACCTGGTTCCAGCCCGGAGGGCACTGCCTGAACCCCGGGGATGTCGTCACCCTGCTGCCGTTCGGGCAGATGCAACCCGGTGGCGCAGTGCCCAACCAGCTGCAGATGGTCATCCGCTATGTCGCCATCGACGGCTATGCGAGCATGGACGTGGTGCCCAACCAGAATGACACCTTCAACGGCTGGTTCGCCCTCAACGATCCCGTACCCCCCGCCTACACCAGCCTCGACCTCTCCACGTACGAGCTGCTCTGCTGGCCCGGGTGGACCGGCGACGATCTCACCACGCCGACCTACACCCCGCTCAATCCCCTCGGTTCGCCGCATGGGTACCTGCCGCGCATCGACATGCTGGCGCAGGGCTTCGCCCCAGGCGGCGCCGCAGCGCGCACCTTCCTGCTCGCCACCGACAGCCAGCGGCCGGGTTCGACCCCGGGCATCACCCCGACCGCCAACGCCTGCTTGGACGGCCTCGCCGCGGGACCGCTGCCCGCCGGCAATGCGAAGTACGGCAGCTCGGTCGCCGCCTGGGTCTCGCCGAGCAGCGTGTTCAATGGCGCGACCGACAGCCAGCCGCTGCTCAACGGCATCGATACCACCGTCGGCACGATGGCCAATGCCAAGGTGCGCACCCTCGATCCGGTGTTCGTCACCCCCCTGGGGCTGATCATGATCGGCGGCGAGGTCTTCGCCTTCGACCGCAACGACAATCCTGCGGGAGCGAAGAACACCGAGGCGCTGCTCATCGGACGGGCCCTGCTGGGGTCTTCAGCGCTGACGCATAGCGGCAAGGAGTTCTACTCCATCCTGCCGCTCGGGCCGGTCGCGCGACTCGACCAGACCTTGCCGACCCAAGCGGGCTTCTTCCAGTTCTACGATTACATGCAGAACGGCCAGCCGCACTGGGTGAACTTCGATGCACCGATGGCGATGCTGATGAATCCGTCGGGTACGCCGGCCGGGGGCGCGGGGGCGCAGCCGCAGGTCGAGCTGATCCCGATCATCGGTCCGCGCATCGAGACCCACCCATCGGGCCAGACCAACCAGCCCCAGTGGCCATGGTACCTCACCGCGCCATGGCTGCGCGGCATGTACAACACCGTGCAGCAGACATGGGGTCCCAGCGGCAACAACCTGGTGCCGATCGCGGTCGGCTGGTGGCCGCGCTATCCCAGCGCCCTGCCGCAGTCAGGTCTGACCTCCCAGCACTACCGCAGCCGCAGCTACGCCTGGGTCGGCTTCCCCCTCAGCCTCAATGAGGCGCGCTTCGATCCGACCACCTTCGGCTCGGACCCGGTTGCCACCGTCAGCGTGCTCGACATGCAGACCACCGGCCTCTTCAACCTCCAGGCGATGGCGCTGGCCACCGGCTTCGACTGGACGGTCGCACCACCGGCGACCCTGACCAACGGCGCGGTCAGCGACCAGGATGTCAGCGCCGCCTTCAAGCAGCGGCAGTTCACCAACGTCTCCGTCAATGGCGCCGAACTGCGGGTGATGTGGAGCTATGCCACCCCGCCCTCGAACCAGTTCGCCGCCATAGCCGCGGCCTGCAACAGCGCTCCCATGATCGGTCCGGTGCGCTTGCGTGCGCTGGCCCCCGCCAAGGTGCTGACCGTGGAAAACGCCCGATGAATCCTGCCACCAACCGGTTGCCGTCCGCGCACCCGAGCGCCATGCTGCCGGCCATGGCCCAGGCGCACCGATCGTCCCGTTCGGGCTTCACCCTGGTCGAGATCCTGATCTCCATCATGATCTTCATCGTCGTCAGCGGGGCGATGGTCGGCATCCTGCTGATCGGCTCCGATCTCTTCCGGCGCGGGGAATTCAGCCGGGCTGCCAATGACGAGACCGTCGCCGTGGTCGGCACCATCGAGGACGACCTCAAGCACATGATCCCCTCTGCCGACGGCGGCTGGTTCTATGCCGAGGTGATGAGCGGTGTAGGCATGGCCAGCGGCAATCCGGCGATCGCCAATGGCGACTGCATCGTAGCGTTCCTGATCGCCAATCCCGACCCTTCGGCGATCCAGCATGACGGTACGGCGAGCCGTCTGAAGGTCGCCTACGGCTGCTACAACCAGCAGATCCTGCGCTGGAGCCTGCCGCTGGTGACCAGCCAGACCGATCCGCAGGGCAAGCAGGACATCACCAATTTCGTCGCCGCCATGCCCGGCGCCCTGTCGTCGGGCACCGCCACCATCATCACCTCGGGCTGCCTGCATTTCGGCATCTACCTGACCGTCTCCGGCGATCCGACCGACTTCCCCATCCCGCGCCTGGCCAATGGCGGCAGCATCGATTGGGAGCGTCCCGATCCCAGCAAGGGCACGGTGCTGCCGCCGTGGGCCGGTACAGCCTTCGATACCAACCAAGTGATGACCGCCGGCGTCCAGCCGGTGAATTGGCCGATGCCTTCGCTGCTGCGCGTTTCGCTGGTGCTCACCGGCGGCGGTCGCTTCGGACCGCGCGGCCTGGTGGTCAATGACACCGGCAGCTTGCTGCGCGTCTCCGGCCTGCAGGCCATACCGACCCTGCCAGGAGCGATGCTGCGGGTCGATGCCGCTGGTGGCGGCGCGAGCGAATGGATCTCCTATGGGGGCGTATCCGGTGGCTCGGTGCTGTGCAATTCCCCGCGCAACGCGCGGCGCACGCCAGATGCCCGGCGCAATCCCGGCGACGTGGTGCGGCTCGGCATGTCCTTCAGCATCGTTCGCGCCCTGCCGCAATAGCGCCAGGCCGGCCCCCACCACGCCGCTATGCGGCTGCGATGACGGTCGGCCCGGTTGCGATCACGGATGCTCAGCCTGTCCGTCTGGACGGACGCTCTATTTGGCCTTGCTCAGGTTCTCAGCAGCGAAATCCCAGTTCGCCAGGCTGGCGAGGAAGGTCTCGATGTACTTGGGACGCAGGTTCTTGAAGCTCGGATAGTAGGCATGCTCCCAGACATCGATGGTCAGGAGCGGGGTCTGCTTGTACTTCAGCGGCAGGTCGGCGTTCGAGGTCTTGGTGACCTTGAGCTTGCCGCCATCGACCACCAGCCAAGCCCAGCCGGAACCGAATTGGGTGGAGGCGGCGGCGGTGAACTCCTCCTTGAACTTGGCCAACGAGCCGAAGTCCTTGGTGATGGCGGCCGCCAGGGCGCCGCTCGGCTCGCCACCGCCTTTGGGCTTCATGCTGTTCCAGTAGAAGGTGTGATTCCAGATCTGGGCGGCATTGTTGAACACCCCGCCGTCGCTGGACAGGATGATCTCCTCGAGCGTCTTGTTGGCCTCGGGCTTGCCTTCAAGCAGCTTGTTGAGGTTGACCACGTAGGCGTTGTGATGCTTGAGATAATGCAGTTCGATGTTCTCCTTGGTCAGATAGGGCTCAAGGGCCGCAACATCGTAGGGCAGGGGAGGCAGGGTGAAGGCCATGGCGGAATCCTTTGCTCGCGGTGTGGAGGGGATGCAATCGGAGGCACGGACTCTAGGCCACGCCAGTCAGGGGCTCAAGAGCTGGTTGCGGGAATTCAGCGGCATTTTGCTGGTATATGGGAATTTTTCCCGAAAACTGTCATGAATGGATGCCCTCTGCCTCAATCTCCGCCGCCTGCGCAAGCAAGCCAAGCTCACCCAGGCCGAGCTCGCCAAGCTCAGCGGCTTGCCGCGGGCAACCTGCGCCAACCTCGAGCAGGATGGCGCCAATCCCGGCATCCAGACGGTCATGGCGGTGGCCGCCGCGCTGCATGTCAGCCTCGATGAGCTGCTGGTGCTGCCGCCCGAGCACCGCCATTACAAGGTCATCCCGCGCGATATGCAGGAATACCGCGCCGAGGCAGGCCGCTTCGTCGCGCGCCTGCTGTCGCCGATCACCTCGCGTGGCGTGCAGATCCACTTCATCACCATGCAGCCCGGTTGCCGCAGCATCGGCCGTCCGCATCCTCTCGGTGCCCAGGAGTTCTTCTACGCCCAGAGCGGGACCTCGCATCTGCTGATCGAGGATGAGGACGTCGAGGTGACCAGCGGCTCGCTGGTGCAATTCCCGGGGCATCGCCGCCACGTCTACATCAACCGCGACGCATCCCAGGTCGCCACCGCGGTCTCGACCGTGGTGTTCCGCATGGGCTGACCCCCGGAAGAGCGCCTTGCCGCTAGCCAAGCGCGCCTTGATCTCCACGATCCCGCCATGGCCACCGGCGTGAACCTCCTCCATCCCGGCACCCTTGAGGTCGATGCGCTGACCCAGCTCGTCCAAGCCGGACATGTGCTGGCTCCGGGCGGCATCCGCCCGGAGCAGATCCAGCCCGCCAGCCTCGACCTGACCCTGTCGGACGAGGCCTATCGCATGCCGGGCTCGATCCTGCCGCTATCCGGCGATGCGCAGCGTCCTGGCGAGCGCGTCCGCGAGCTGGTGCGCGGTCTGGCGCTCGAGCGTATCGACCTGTCCGCATCAGCCTGCCTGGGCCGGGATCAGGTCTACTTCGTCCGCCTGCGCGAATCGGTGCGCCTGCCCGAGGGCATGGAGGCCTATGCCAATGGCAAGAGCTCGACCGGGCGCATCGACCTGGCGACGCGCGTCCTGAGCGACGGCAGCCCGCGCTACGACCGTGTCCCGGCCGGCTATGAGGGCGAGCTGTGGATCGAGCTGATACCGCGCAGCTTCAATGTCGTCGCCCAGGCCGGCGTCAGCCTCAACCAGGCCATCTTCTTCGCCCAGCGCCGCGTCCTCGGCCAGAACGAGCTGCTGGAGCGCCATCGTCAATCGCCGCTCCTGCTCGAACCCGATCTCACCCCCTCGGCACCGCGCAGCCTGTTCGATGGCCGCCTGGTGATGACCGCGGATCTCGACCGCGAGGTGGTCGGCTTCGTCGCCAAGCGCACCCATCATCCGCTGGTCCTCAGCAAGCTGCAAGGCCACCAGAGTTCGCACTTCTTCGCCCCGCTGGAACGCGCCGACTCCGGCTTCCTGTGCCTGGAGCAGGACCGCTTCTACATTCTCGCAACCCGCGAGCGCGTGGTCGTTCCTGGCGATCTGGCGTGCGAGATGGTGCCATTCGATCCGACCGCCGGGGAATTCCGCGCCCACTATGCCGGGTTCTTCGATCCTGGCTGGGGCATCTTCGACGGCACGGCCCGCGGGGCTCCTGCGGTGCTCGAGGTCCGTCCCCACCAGGACGACATCATCCTGCGCCATGGCCAACCGATCTGCGCCATGGCCTATGAGTACCTCCAGCGCCCCTGCCGGCGCCTGTACGGCGATTGCGGCAACAACTATGCCCACCAGGAGGGGCCGCGGCTGAGCAAGCATTTCATCCCGTGAGGCGGGCTAGACCCCTCCCAGTGCGCGCTTGAAGGTGCGCGTCTGAGAATGGATGGGCAGGAAGATGGTCACCGTGGTGCCCTTGCCGACCCCGCTCTCGAGCTGCAGTACCCCCTCATGCTCGCGGATGATCCGCTGCACCAGGCTGAGCCCGAGGCCGGTGCCCTGGCTCTTGGTGCTGAAGAAGGGCGTGAATACCCGTTCGAGGTTCTCGCTGGCGATGCCGCAGCCGTTGTCCTCGACGATGATCTCGACCGCCGGGCAGTTCAGGGGATTGCTCTCGCCGGCGATGGCGGCCTCGAGGCTCAGGCGCGGCTGGGTGCTCTGACGCAGCGCATCGATGCAGTTGCCGACCAGGTTGCTGAGCACCTGGCTGATCTGGCCGGGATCGGCGAGCACTTCCGGGCAATCCGGAGCGACGGTGCAGGACAGCACCAGACCGTCCGGGAGGTCGCGCCGCTGCACCACCAGCTTCTTCAGGCCCTCGATGAGCGGTGCGAGCTCGACCGGCACGCGCATCGGCGAACGCAGGCGGGAGAGCGAGAGGAAATCATCGACGATGCGTGCCAGGCGATCGGCCTCGGAAAGCAGTATCCTGGCCAGCGACTCGGCATCCTGCTGCTTCGCCTCGGCGCTCAGCTCGGCGAGCTCCTGGGCGCAGCCGCGCAGGCTGGTCAGGGGATTGCGCACCTCATGCGCAATGCCTGCCGCCATCTCGCCCAGCGCCGACAGGTGCTCGGAGCGGTGCGCGCTGTCCTCCAGGAGCTTGAGCCGAGTCTCATCGGCGATCAGCAGGGTGCGTCCGATCGGACGCACTCGGCGATCGACGAGCTGGCTGACGCGGATGACCAGCTGGCGGTTGAAAGGCGCGGCGAAGCGCTCGACCTGTGGGCAGCGGTCGCCGATCAGCAGCTGCAGCACCGGCTGGAGCGCGTCGGCACTGAGCACCTGGCGCGCGCTTTGCCCCTGCACCGGACCGCTGATGCCTAGCAGGCGCAGCACTTCGGCATTGGCATAGACGATGGTATTGGAGCGGTCGATCGCCAGGACGCCCTCGCCGAGCTGATCGAGGAGCTCTCCGGTGAAGATGTGCTGCTCATGCAGCCTCCTGGCCAGGAGCTGTCCTAGCAGGTCGACCATGAACAGCGCCGCGACCTGGGTGGCGAGGATGCCGACGATGTGGTCGGCCTTGGTCAGCGCTGGATCGAGCTGGATGTAGGATTCGGGGAAGGGCACATGGCCGGCCAGCCAGAGCGCCGCGACCACCGCCAGCACGAGGCTGCCGAGCGCAGGCAGGACGAACGGCGCGACCCCGGGCAGGACCAGGGTGCCGACCAGCACGATGACGAACAGCAGGACCACTCCAGGGGAGGCGACCCCGCCGCTGAAATGCAGCAGCAGCCCCGTCCAGGCGAGATCGAAGACCAGGTGCAGGGCGAGCTGCCAGCGCCAGCGCACCAGCCGCAGGGTGGCGAAGATCCCGCATGCCACCACCGCCACCACGATCAGGAGCGCGCGCAGGTAGGTCGCTGCCGGTTCGACCTGCTCGGGCTTGCGGCCCTCGAGGATGATCACCATCACCCCGCACGCGAGGGCGAGCAGCAGCAGGCGCACCAAGCCGACCTGGCGCGCCTGGGCGCGCAGGCCGCTGATGTCCTGGTGGGATTGGATCAGCGTCAGCGGCATGGGTCCGCCATCCCTGTGCGCTCGCCAACCGGCGCCACGCAATTTCCGGCGGCCATGGGGTCAGCTGCCGCGGACCGCGCTCTGGAGCTGGAGGATGGGATAGAAGATGGCCAGCACGATGATGCCCACCACCGCACCCATGATCATCAGCATGATCGGCTCGATGAGGCTGGTCAGGGCCTTGACCGTGGCATGAACCTGTTCGTCGTAGAAATCCGAGATCTTGCTCAGCAGGGTCTCGAGCGCACCCGACTTCTCGCCGATGCCGATCATCTTGACCACCATCGGCGGGAACACCCAGGAGGTCGCCAGATGGGTGGTGAGCGTCTCGCCCTTGCGCACATTCTCCTTGGTCTCCATCAGCGTCTCTTCGATGACCACGTTGCCAGCCGTGGTGGCGACGATCTCGAGTGCACCGAGCAGCGGCACACCGGAGCTCAGCAGCGTGCCGAAGGTGCGGGCGAAGCGGCTGATCGCCACCTTCTGGAACAGCGGGCCGAACACCGGGAGTTTCAGCCAGATGGTGTCGCGGATGCGCTGCATCGGGCGGAAGCGGATGGCGATCTTGTAGGCGATGAATACCAGGATGACCATCACCACCAGGGTCGGCACGTTATTGGTGAGCCAATTGGAGACCGCCAGCACGTACTGGGTGACGGCGGGCAGCTCGCCATGCAGCGCGTCGAACATGGTCTTGAACTTGGGCACCACGCCGACCAGCAGGTAGCCGGTGATCGACAGGATCAGCACCAGGGAGATCACCGGGTAGGTCATCGCCGACTTGATCTCGCGTTTCAGCGATTCGGAGGCCTCGAGGAATTCGGCCAGGCGGTTGAGGATGATGTCGAGCTGGCCCGATGCCTCGCCGGCCTTGACCATGTTCACGTAGATCTCGGGGAACATGCGCGGGAAGTTGTACATCGCCTCCGAGATCTCGGTGCCGCCGCGCACCATGTCGGCGCAGTCCTGCAGACCCTGGCCGAAGCCCTTATTGGTGCTGAGGGTCTGCTCGGAGAGGATCTCGAAGGCCTCGAGCAGGGGGATGCCGGCGCCGATCATGGTGGCCAGCTGGCGGGTGAAGAGGCAGAGATCGGCGGTGGTGCACTTGCGCGGCGCCTTCTTGCCCAAGAACTCGTCCATGAAGGAGCTGCCGCCCTTGGCGGCCGCCTTGGGAACCTCGAGTTTGACGATGGACAGCTGCTGTTGGCGCAGGCGGCCGGTCGCCTCGCCTTCCGATTCGGCCTCGATGAAGCCCTTGAGCTCCCGGCCTGAGGCATCCCGAGCCACATACTGGAATTTCAGCTTGGTCGCCACGTGATACCTCCTGGTGCAACGCGCCAGTAGTATGCCCAGATGGCGAATTGCGCGCAAGCCGGTTGTTGGCGTCTGGCCACCTGCACTTCACCCGCAACCGAGGCCCGGGTGGGGCTCCTGGCGGGAGGAGTACCGGCCGACCCGAGCGGTTTCACGGCTTGCTGGGCTTGCCTCCCTCGGCCAGGGCGACCTCGCGCGCCTGCGAATCGATGATCGAGGTGATGCGCACACCGAAATTCTCATCGACCACGACGACCTCCCCCTTGGCCAGCAGCTTGCCATTGACGACGATGTCCAGCGGCTCGCCCGCCAGGCGGTTCAGCTCGACCACCTTCCCGGGGGTCAGCTCGAGGATGTCCTGGATGGTCATATCGGTGCGCCCGAGCTCAACTTGGAGATTGACTTGGATGTCCCGGACCAGATCGAGGTTGCCTGCTCCGACTGGGACCTTCCCTGCTCCTCCCAGGTCCGGGAACTCTGCCGCACGCACCTGAGGCTGCGCCGGTGCCGTATCTGTAGGTTGGTCAGCCATGGTATGGTCCTTGGTTGGTCAGTGACGGTCGCTGGCGGTGCCGCCACGTGGTAGGACGCGCTCGACAAGATATCCCGCATGCTTGCCGATGCGGCCTGGCCGGCCGACCACCCGCTCGGTGCCGGCGATGTAGCCGGTCATCTGGGAATCGGAACGCTGATCGAGCACCAGCACATCGCCGCTCTGGAGCGCCATCACCTCGGCGATGGTCAGGCTGCTGGTCCCCAGCACGACGCGCATATCGAGAGTGGTCTGCTTGATCACGCGATCGAGGTGCTGGCGCTGGGCCGGGGTCTGCTCACGCGTCATGGCGGCGAAGCGGAACTGCGTCCCCAGGCGTCCGACCAGCGACTGGAGGCTGATGAAGGGGATACAGAAGCACATCTCGCCGGCCTCGATCTCGCCCGGCGCAGTGACGCTGAAGGTCGCCACCAGCACCATCTCCGAGCTCGGGATGACCTGGACGAACTGGGGGTCCATCTCGCGCGCCTCGACCACCGGCGTGAAGGCCAGGAGCTCGCCCCACCCTGTGGCGACCTGCTCGAGGAAGCGCCGCACGACATTGTCGAGCAGGCTCTGCTCGATGGTGGTCAGGGCGCGCAGCTTGTCCAACGGCTTGCCGGGTCCCCCGAGCATGCGATCGATGAGGCTGAAGGCGAGCTTCATGTCCATCGTCGCCACCGCACGCTCCTGGATGGGGGCGATGGAGAGCACGTTGATGACGGTCGGATTGGGCAGCGAATTGCGGAACACCTCGAAGGTCAGTTCGCCGAGCGAGATGATGTTGATCTCGAGGTTCACCCGCATGTAGCTCGACAGGGCCATGGAGATGTTCTGCGCGATCGCCTCATGCAGGCGCTGCAGCGAGCGCAACTGCTCACCCGAGAGCTTGTTGGGTCGCACGAAATCGTATTCGGCGATGCGCTTCTCGCGCTTGCGCTTGCCCGAGCCCGCCTCCTCGACGGTGGCGAGCAGGGCATCGAGCTCCTCGGCAGATAAGATCTCGTCTGGCATGGCATCAATCCCGTTGGCTTACTGCACCAGGAGGTTGGTGAGCACAACCTTGTCGACGAAGCGATGATCTGCGGGATAATCCGGGTACAAGTCGTGGAGCGTCTTCTCGATCTGGTCCTGGAAGCCCTTTTTGAGCTGGATATAGATGTTCGGACCGGTCAGTTCGTCGAGATCGTAGTTCTTGAGATGCTCCTCGAGGCTCATCTGCATGATGCGCTTGACCTCGGAACCGCCACCCTTGTTGCCTTCGCCCCCTCCAGAGAAGCCCATTTTCTTGGCATCCTCCTTGCTGACCCAGATCGCGCAGGTCGCCTTGATGTAGCGCCGACCCTGCTGGTTGCGTACATTGCTGATGAGGTCGGGGAGGGCGATCTCATGCAGCGCGTCGAGGGTGGGCCCGGTCTCCTTCTTGACCTCGACCTTGGCGCCAGGGGCCTCCTGGACGGTATGCAGGAGGCCCGCGGTGTAGATCCCGAGACCGACGCCGATGCCGAGGATCACCACCACCGCGAGCGCGGGCCCAATTATGCCGCCGGCCTTCTTGGCGGTCGCCTTGCTCGCATCCTTGGTCGCTGTCTGCTCATCTGCCATGGCTACTTCCCCTTCTGAGTATCGGTCTTTTCCGGCTTCGACTGATCGTAGATTTCCAGCGTCAAGGCGCGATTGCCGGCATCGCTCGGGCGGCCGGGGATGACGATGCGGTTCGCACCCCATCCCCAGAGGCTGATCTGGCTTGCCTCGACCCCCAGGCGGTTGAGCCAATAGAAGGCCATCTGGCCCTGGCGGGCGCTCTCATAGAGCTCGGTGGGGAGCGATCCGGAGGATGGCACGTCGCCGCTCACCCGCACCGCCCGGCCCGCCTTGTGCCGCACCACGTCAGCTACCAGCCGCAGGGTGCTGAGGACCTCGGGGCTGAGCTGGGGGTTGCCGGAGGCGTCGTACTCGATGCGTGCGGGCAGGCGCAGCACGACCGCATCCTGATGGTAGCTCACCGAGGCCTCATTGGGCTTGAAGCGCGTCGGCAGCTCCTTGTCGAGCCGCTCGGTCACTCGCTCGAGCTGATCGGGGTCGCCCTTCTGGTCCGGTATCCACCAGCCATCGCGCGGATGCGGCTTGCTGGCATCGGCGACTGCCCCGGTACCCAGGCCCGGCTTCGACTTGCTGATGATGTCCTTGACGAAGGGGCCATGGCCTGCTCCCACCAGCGCACCCATGCGCGTATCCGCCATCGAGACCATGCAGATGTAGAACGCCAGGAGGAGGTTAAACATGTCGCACATGGTGACGTAGTACAGCGGCGGCTTGAGCTTCTTGGTCTGAGGCGTCTTCATGGTGCAGACCTGGTGAAGCGCTGCTCGTCAGCGAGGATCAGCTCGACATGGCCGGGCTTGGCGCTGCCCGCCTCGACGCCATAACCGGCCACAGCCACACGCTCCGCCTTGAGGTGCCCTTCGGTCACCAGGCGATCGGCGACCTGGACCGCCCGGCGCAGCGATAGATCGACCAGGCGGCTCTCTGAGCCGACCGCCTTCGCCTCATCCTGCCCGGCATAGCCGACGACCACGACATGGAACGGCAGGTCACGCAGCGCCTCGGCGACCTTGTACAGGCGCTGGAAGGATGCGCTCGACATCTCCACCTCCCCGGGGAGGAACTCGACCGCATCGCCGATGCGTATGCGCCAGCCCTCGGCGATGCGATCGATGTCCAGCTGCACCCCGCTCTGGTCCTTGAGGCGCATGATGTCATCGCGCGTCTCATGATTCTCGAGCGGGCGGAAGCGTGGCGTCTCGCTTGGTGCGTTGGGGTTCTTCAGGTCGCGGCCCTGGAGGATCGGCTTCGGCGGGATCTGCGACTCGAGCAGGGTTGCCTTGCCGAGGAAGCCGAATGCGCCCTCGATCGATCCCTGCAGCTCGTCGAGCTTCTCGCGCCGCGGAGTCGAGAAGGACATCAGGACGATGAAAAAGGCCATCTCCAGCGAGGTCATGTCGGTGAACGACACGATCCACTCCGGGGCCTCCTCCTTCTTCGGCTCCTCGATCTTAGTCGCCATGGGCTACCGTCACTTCTCCTTGCCACCAGTGATGCCGGCGCGCTCATGCGGCGGCAGGAAGCTCATCAGGCGCTCGCGGATGACATTGGGGTTCTCGCCGCTCTGGATCGCCAGCACCCCTTCGATCATCAGCTGCCTGGCGAGGATCTCCTCGATATTGCGGTCATGGAGCTTGTTGCCCAGCGGAATGCAGATGAAGTTGGCCAGCGTCGCACCGTAGAAGGTCGCGACCAGCGCCACCGACATGGCCGGACCGAGGCTGGAGGGATCGCTCAGGTTGGCGAGCATGCGCACCAGGCCGATCAGGGTCGCGCACATGCCGAGCGCCGGCGCTGCCGCGCCCAGGTACTCGACCATGCTCTTGCCGACCATGTGCCGCACCGCCATCTGGTCGACATCGGTGTTGAGGATCGCGCGCACGCTCTCAGGCGGCACGCCATCGATGGTCATCTGGATGCCGCGCAGGAGGAACGGGTCCTTGAGCTCCTTGATCTTCTCCTCGAGGGCGAGCAAGCCGTCGCGGCGGGCGATGGTCGCGAACGAGACCATGGTCTCGATCACTTCCGGCAGGTGGAGCGCCGGCGGCTTCATGACCTTGGCCAGGATCTTGGGCAGGCCCATCAGCGAACCGAAGGGGTAGCTGATCATCAGCACGCAGATACCACCGCCGAAGATGACGATGATGCCTTCCGGGTCGACGAATTGGCCGAGATTCTGCGGCTGGATGGCCATCACCACGCACATTATCGCCGCGATCGAGCCGATCAGGGTCGCGAAGTCCATCAGCTGATCTCCTCAGATGGCGGTCCCGGAGGCGGCGGAGCATGGAGCGAACGGAACCAGGCGCGCATGGCCTCACGCACCCCGTCGGGGGTCTCGCGCACATAGATCTGGCGTCCGTTCATCAGGGTCACCCTGGTATCGGGATTGGCCTCGACCGATTCGACCTGGGAGGCATTGACCTGCATGATCTCGCCATTGAGCCGTGTGAGCACGATCATTGCGCCGTCCCCTTTGCCGGCGCGCCCAGCGCCGGGGCGCCCTGCTCGGCCTGGGGGCCAGGCTGCTCGAGGATGCGGCGCACCTCCATCTCGCGCTTGCCATCCTGCTTGCGCAGGGCCTCCATCAGCTCGGCACGATGCTTGACCTGACCGCCCTTGGCCATCGCGCGCAGGATGCCAGCGATGTCCTCGGCGGAGGAATCGCGCAGGAACGGCATGACCTGCTCCGCTGGCATGAAGGAGTAGAGACTGGCGAGGCGCTCGCTCTGATCCCCGCTGGCGTTATCGAGATCGAGATGGAGCATCTCCTTGCTGACCGAGGTCGCGAGGTTGGGATATTCGTTGTCCGCCTGGGCGAGAATCAGCAGGCGCGCGGCCTTCTTGGGCTCCATGAGGGCGAGGTAGCGTGCTATATCACGGGCGTCAAAGCGCCTGAGACTGGCCCAGGCGGCATCTTTCATCTGCTCGAAGAGCTTCGCCTGGTCGCGGTAGCGAGCCTTCTCGACCTCGCCGACCACCTGCAGGCGCTGCGCCTCCGAGGCCTGGGCGGCCGCCCAGCGCGCCCGTTCCAGCTCCTGCTGCTGTGCCATCTGGGTGGTGCGCTGATCCTGCTCTTGCAGCTGTCGCTGCGTGCGTTCCAGGCCGGTGCGGGCGAGCTGTATGTCGGCCCACTGCTGGTCCAGATAGGCCTGCCGCTCATCGAGCGCCATTTGCTGTCGCCGCAGCTTGGTCACCAGCTGGCTGACATGGCTGGCATTCGCCATGTCGGCCAGTTCGCCGAGCATCTGCTCCTCAGTCGGCGAGTTCTGATCCTGCATCGGGCCATCCGCCGGTTCAGTGGGACGGTGACGCATGCCTTCGATGTAGGTCTTCTCCTCATCGCTGAGCACCAGGTTGCGCAGCACCTGCGGGGATAGCGAGCCATCGCGCTTGAGCACCACCAGCGCGCTCACCAGGCTGGCGAGCATGAGCAGGCAGAGGGCGGCGAGGCCGTAGGCGAGGGTCCTGATGAAGCCGTTCATGCGCTGGCCTCCTGGCCGGGATGGGTGACGATCACGCGCAGGGCGGCGAGCTCATCGAGGCGACGGGCATCGCGGCGCTCCTGGCGCCGATTGGAAGCCTGCGCATCGCGCTCCTGGAGCTTGATGAAGGTGGAGACCCGCCGATGGGCGGCGAACAGGCTCTCGCGCGCTGCGCTGATCGCCGCATCGCAGGCGGTGATCGCCATCAGCACCGCCTGCAGCTCGATGCCGGTCTGCGCCCAGAAGGAGGTCAGCTGCTGGCGCAGCGGCAGCGCTACCGAGGCGGCGGCCTGCCGGCGGCGGCACTCGATCTCGGCCTCGCGCTCGAGCAGTGCGAGGCGTTCGCGTTCGTGCGCACCCAGGGTGCGGCGCGCATCATCCTCTTCACGCCGGTAGAGGTTCAGCAGGGCAGTGAAGCGGGGCTCAGCCACGGGGCACCGCCGCAGCCGGCCCGACGGCCTGGAGCAGTTGCGCAAGGCTGTCGGAGCGGGTGGAGACCGCGCCGATCTCCTGCTTGAGGAACTCGATGATCTTGGGATAGGCGATGATCGCCTGGTCCACCCGTGCGTCTGCGCCCTTGCGATAGGCACCGACCTCGACCAGGTCGCGCACGCGCTCGTATTCGCTCCACATCTCGCGTGCGCGCAGGGCCAGCCGATAGGCATTGGTGTCGGCGAGATCGATGAGCAGGCGGCTGACCGACAGGGTGGGGTCGATGGCGGGATAGACCGCCAGCCCCGCCAGCCGGCGGCTGAGGAAGAGGTGGCCGTCGAGGATGGCCCTGACCGCATCTGCGACCGGATCGCTCTCATCGTCGCCATCGGTCAGGATGGTATAGAGCCCGGTGATCGACCCGATCATGCCCGTGCCAGCACGCTCGAGCAGGCGCGGCAGGATGGCGAAGGAGCTGGGCGGATAGCCGCGCGTCACGGGGGGCTCCCCTGCCGCCAAGCCGATCTCACGCTGAGCCTGGCAGAAGCGCGTGACCGAATCCATCATCAGCAGCACGTCGAGCCCGGCATCGCGGAAATGCTCGGCAATCGTATGGGCGGCATAGGCGGCCGAGAGCCGCTCGATCGCAGGCCGGTCGGAGGTCGCGACGATGAGCACGGATTTGCGCATGCCAGCCGGACCGAGCACCTTGTCTACAAACTCTGACACCTCGCGTCCGCGTTCACCGACCAGGGCGATGACATTGACCTGCGCCTTGGCGTACTTGGCCATCTCGCCGAGCAGCGTCGACTTGCCGACGCCAGAGCCGGAGAAGATGCCCATGCGCTGGCCACAGCCGATGGTGAACATGGTGTCGACCGCCTTCAAGCCGGTCTCGAGGATGCGGTTGATCGGCTGCCGTCCCAGGGCGGGCGGCGGTTCGGCATGGATGGTGCGCCGCGCCGATCCCGGTATCGGGCCGCGGCCATCGATGGGATTGCCGACACCATCGATGATGCGTCCGATCAGGGCGGGACCAACGGGGATGTCGAGCGGCCTCCTGAGCGCGACCACCTGATCGCCTGGACGGATGCCATCGAGATGGCCGATCGGCTGGAGCAGCACCTCCCCTTCTCGGAAGCCGACCACCACCGCGATGCGCTCGTGGCTGTCGGAGCCGCGGATGGCGCAGGTGTCGCCCAACGGCATCGATGGTCCGGAGGCGGCCACCGTCAGCCCGACCACGCGCAGGACCACTCCCGAGGCTTGCGTCGGTTCGCAGCTGTCGAGCGCCGCATGGTAGCGCGAAAGGGTGATCATGGCGCCGCCTCGCCCGTGGGCGGCTTATCGCCGCTGCTGACGACGATGGTGCAGTCCGACGAGGGCGAGATATCGCCCAGCTCTGCAGCGATGCGCTCCCAGCATCCGTCCAGGCTGGCATCAACCCGCGTACCACGGCTCATCAGGACGCATGAGCCGCGCGCCAGGCTGGCATCCTCGACCACCTCGATGCTCTCCAGACCGGTGATGCGGGCGGTCAGCTCGCGCAGCCGCTCCTGCAGTCCAGCCGCATCGGTGGGATGCATGCGGATGGCTATCGCCCTGCGGTCGGGAATCTGCATCAGCGCGTGCCGGACCACCGCATCCAGCCACTCAGGGTCGACCTCGACGGTCTTGCGCAGGATGACCGCTGCGATCGCCAGCGCCAGGCGCACGGTCTGCGCCTCGGCTTCGTGCACCAGCTGCCTCTCCAGCGGCTCCAGGCGCGCCGCGATGCCGCCGATGAGCGCCAGCAGGGGCTCGAAACGGGCCAGGAATTCGGCCTGCCTCTTGCCCGCAGCCTCCTCGCTCCTGGCCTCGGCGCTGGCGGAGCGTCGTTCGGCTTCGGCTATGCGCGCGGAGGCCTCCTGCAGACCGAGCTGCCGCCCTTCGTCACGCGCCGCCTTCAGCTTCCGCTCCCACTCGCCGAGTGCGGACTGGACGCTGGGATTGGCGATGATCGCCTGACCGATGGTGGCGCGCGAACGGAGGATGGCCATTAGCGCCCCCGCCGGGGGATGTGCGCCTGCATGCGCTGGATGCGCCCGGGGGAGCGGAACGTGGCTGGCGATGGGCTCATACCATCACCTCGCCGGCACCGCGGTTGATGCGGATGTCGCCACGCTCCTCCATCGCCCTGACCTGCTGGAGGATGCGCTTCTGGGCCTCCTCGACATCGCTGAGCGGGCGTGGTCCGAGCATCTCCATCTCTTCCTTGATATTGTCCCGCGCACGCGATGAGAGGTTGGCCAGGAGCTTCTGGCTGAGCTCGGGGGGCGCCGCCTTGAGCGCCAGCGCAAGGTCGGCCTTGTCGATCTCGGACAGCAGCTTCTGCATGTCGCGATCGCCGATCTTGGCGAGATCGTCGAACACGAACATCAGGGCCTGGATCTCGTTGGCGATCGTCGGCGCCTCGCGGTTGAGGCGGTCGAGCACCGATTTGCTGACGCTCGGATCGGAGATGTTGAGCATCTGCGCCACCGTCTTGAAGCGCAAATCGCCGCTGGAATCCGTGGTGCGGCTGCCCATCGAATAGGCGCGCACCTCGATCATCTCGTCGATCTGGCGGACCAGCTCGGCCGGCATCTCCTCGGTCGCCGCGATGCGCTTGATCACCTCGTAGCGCAGATCGTCGGTCAGGCCCTTGATCAGCTCGGCGGCGACATCGGATTCGAGGAAGGAGATCACCAGCGCGAGCACCTGGGGATGCTCGCCGCGCAGCAAGGTGGCGATCTGCCGCGCATCGAGCGAGGTCAGGGAGCGGAAGGGTTGGGCATCGCGTGACTGGCGCCTGATCTTCTCCAGCAGGTCCTTGGCCTTCTCCTTGCCGAGCGCACGTTCGAGGATCGCCTGGATCATCGGCGCCACCGCCATCTGCTCGGTGCCGGCGACCAGGCCGAACTCGGTCAGCATGCGCTCGACGTCGGTTGCCGAGATGTCGCGCATGCGCGACATCTCCTCCGAGACCATGGTGACATCGCGTTCGGACAGCCGCTGCAGGATCTGGGCAGCGGTGTCGCTGTCGAGCGAGAGCAGGAACGACGCAGCCTTGCGACGCCCTGCGGACCGCGGCTCCTCACTCACTGGCTTCTTGGGTTCATTCACGGCTTGGTCCTAGGATTCGTAGAGCCAACGGCGGACGATCTGCGCCGCCGAGGCTGGGTCTTCGAGGATGCGCTTGCGTATCTGGTCCTTGAGCTCCTGGCGCCGCGACTTGGCGGCCTCCTCGGCCGCGCCGGTTGGATCTCCCGGCTTCTCCGCCTTGGATTTGACCTGGTCGCCCTCCGTACGCGTGCGCGAGCGCTCTTCGGCCTGGGCCCAGGCGCGGTGGCTGCGCTGCAGCTGGCCGCGGGCGACGATCAGCAGGGAGATCGCCACCAGGCCGACCAGGGCATAGCCGCCGTAATCGGCGAGCATGGTGGCGAAGGCCGGCAGGCTGCTTGCGAGCTGCACCACCGGCTCGGTGGCGTCATGCCACATCTCCATGCTCTGGACGGTGGCGGAGAACCGCCCTTCGACCGCAGCCGGCGGATCGGACTGGCTGCCCTTGGCGGCGGCATAGCCGATGGCGTTGAGCACCAGGTCCTTGAAGCGCTGCTTCTCCACCTCGTTGTACTCTTCGCGCTTCTCGACTATCTCCTTGGTCGGCTGGCCCTTCTCGTCGAGCTTGGGGGCCTTGGTGGACTTGAAGTCGAGCAGGATGCTGACGCTCATGCCCTTGACCCGGCCGACCTCATCCTCCTGCGTGGTGGTGCTCTTCCCGACCACGTACTCGTTCTTGGTCTCCTCGCTGACCTTGGTGCCGAGCAGGACCGGCGACGCTACCGCCTGGCCCTCGCCCTCCACATTAGGTGCCGTGCCGGCCACGCCGCCGCCGCCGCCGACCGGGGTCTTCTCGTCGGTGGTGTGGTTGTCCTCTTTCAGCAGCACCGACTTGCCCGGATCGCTCGTGGCGGTGCTGCGCTTGGTGAAGTCGAGCTTGACCGCGACCTTCACCGAGCTGCGGCCCGGTCCGAGCACGACATCGAGCTGCTCCTGGGCCTTGCGCGTGAGATAGGTGTCACGCGCAGACTCGGCTTCGAGCGTGGTCTGGGCCATCATCGCCCCGCTGTCGGCCGAGGCGGGGGTGAGCAGGCCGCTGCCGTCCATGATCTCGACACGATCGGTGGTCAGGCCCACCACCGCGCCGGCGGCGAGATGGAGGATGCCGGCGATCTGGCGCTCGTTGAGATGGGCATTGGCCTGCATGTCGAGCTTGATCGATGCCTTGGGCTTGGCCGCGTCATCGCCGACGAACGGGCTCGGCTGCGGACGGTCGATCAGCACCCGGGCCGAACGCACGCCCGGCAGTTCGCGGAAGCTGCGTTCGAGCTCGCCAGCCACGGCGCGGTCATAGGTGCGGTGCTCGGTGAATGACGAATCCCACATCGAGCCCTTGGCCAGCAGTTCGAAGCCCTTCGAACCATCGCCGAGCATGTCGCGCTCGCTCAACTCGTTGCGCAGGCGGTAGAGGTCCTTGCTGGGCACCAGGATCGCCGTCTCACGGTCCGCCACCTGGTAGAGCACATGGCTCGAATCGAGGTAGGCGGCGATCTCGGCGACCTGGCCCTTGGTGAGATCGCGGGCCAGCAGGCGGTAGTCCGGTCGCGTCGCGGCGATCCCGAGGCCGATCGCCAGGCCGGCAAAGGCGAGCGAAACCAGGACCACCGTGGCGCGCTGGGAGATCTCCAGGCGGCCCCAGATGGCGAACAGTTGTTGCCAGATTTTGGACATGCGGACCTCTCGCGGACACACAAAGCGCACGGCGTACCATTCGCCCCGGATCGCAGACAGCATGCCGTGGAGCTCAGGTCGGGCGCTCGACGGAGCCGCCCTGCGTCCTATGAGTGTACTCTACGAACGTTGCAGGCGCCACCGGGCGCCGAGGAATGCGCGCATCGCTAGAACTGGACGCGCATCACTTCCTTGTAGGCATCGACGAGCTTGTTGCGCACCTCGACCGCCAGTTTGAGCGAGAGCTGGGCCTGGCCCTGGGCGAGCATCACCCGGTGGAGGTTGTCGGTTTCGCCACGCTGGACGGCATCGATCGCCTGGTCGTACTTCACCTGGGCCTGGTCGGCTTGGGTGACGAAATCCTTGAGCACGTCGCCGAAGGTCTTGCCATCAGCGGTGGTCGGCGGCGTGCCGGCACCGGTGGTTGGGCCGGTGGTCGGCTGGATGGCTTGGCCATAGAGGCCGCGCAAAGGGTCGAGGGGAGTCGTCATGGTCTGCTGGTGGCCATCATAGGCGGAGTTTACGGATCAGACAAGTGCAGTGCGGTCTCATGCATGTGCATCAGACCGTGAACGGCGTTGGAATTGGCATCGAATGCCTTGCTCGCCACCATCAGGTCGGTCAGTTCCAGGACCGGATCGATGTCGGGCTCCTTGACGATGCCGGTTGCCGGATCGGCATCGGGATGGGTGGGATCGATGCGTTGGGTGTAGCGGGGCGAGGAGATGATGTGGGCGGCGACCTGCCCGGTGCTATTGCCCTGGTCGTCCAACACGGTCTGGAAATGCACCCGCTGTCGGGCATACGGCAAGCCATTGGCCAGCCGATGTGTATCCCCAGCGTGGGCAAGGTTCTCCGCCGCCACGTTCATCCGCAATTCCTCGGCATTCAACGCCGAAGCGCTGGCATCGACACCACGGAAGAGTCCGCCGTCAGGCATGATTAACCCTCTGTCGCCGGGGTGACTGCAACTCCGAGCAGACGCAATTCGCCACGTGCCATCTGCACATAGGCATCATAGAGCGCCTGGTTCTTCGCCGAAGCGATGATCTCATTATCGGATGACACGTCGTTGCCATCAGCTTGAACTGGGGTGGTATGCGGTTCGATGATGCTCGGCTCCACCTGCTCGGCCGCCTCCGGCCCACCGGAATCGAGCGCCGACTGGAAGGCCGAATCGAAGGCGACCGCCTTGGCGCGGTACCCCGGGGTATTGCTGTTGGCGAGGTTGGCCGCATGGACCTCGTTGGAGAGGACCGCGACATCCATCAGGCGTGCCAGCAGGGTGAGTCGCTGATCAGCAGGCATACGCTCCTCCGATCAACCCTACGCACACCTCGTACCACATGGCACGATCGCGGTTCGGTGCCAATATATTCACGTAAATGCAATGAATACGGCATGTTATGCTATATCGTACGGCCGGGCCTCCCAACCGGATTGTCGCTGATGTGCAATTCCACCACATCGTGCCGACGCCGGCGCGGTTGCGCGGTGGCTAAATAGCACACACTCGGCGCCCATGCCGACCCTCCGCGTCCCCAGCGTCCTGCTCATGTTGTGCGCGGCCATGGTCCTGAACGGGGGTCACCTGCTTGCGCTCGACGCGGCGGGTTCGAAGAATGCGACGGCCGATCTCGATGACAACGAGATCGAGGACAAGTACGTCACCCGGGTGCTGGAGGAGGCGGCGCAATACCGCCTCAAGCGAAGCCACTATGTCAGCAGCGCTGCCGATGAGCAGGCGGCGGCGACCTACCTGGCACAGGCCAAGGCGGTCCTGGCCGATGGCAAGCCGCAGCCCCTGGAGCGCGATCTGCACTGGTGGTCGCCGCGCTGGTGGTTCTTCACCCCCCCGCAGACCTTCCGCGCCGGTTGGCTCGCCCACGACGGCTTCACCGCCTATCCCTATGCGAAGGTCGCCGGCGACCTGCTCTCCCTCGAGCTCGGAACCTATGCCGCGCGCGGGGCGATCAGCGAACTGCACGACACCCTCTTCATCATGTGGTTCTACCTGCCGGACTATCCCGACCTCTCCCGTATCATGGACCTGTGCCTGATCGCTGGCGAAAAGGTCCAGGATTTCCAGAAATCCGTCCACCTGGAATCCGACAGCCCCGGCGAGGTCATCCAGATCTCCGGCGAGACCGCCCTGCAGGACGTCAACAAGCTGTTCCGCTTCCTAGTCCTGCACGGCGATCGGGAATCGATCGCACCGCGCGCGGCCATCGGCTTGGCGCGCGCGCTGCTGCGCAGCGGCAACAAGGACGACCTCTACCAGGCACGGCGCGAGTACGAGCATTTCTGCGAGACCTATCCCACCAACGAACTGGTATTCACCGCCTTGTGCGAGCGCGCCCTGAGCTACCTGGTCTCCTACAAGGGCAACAACTATGATGTCGGGGTGCTGATCAGCGCCGCCTCCATCATCGATCAGGCCGAGATCGAGTCGCGGGGCAAGCCCGAGAATGTCGCCTTGGTCGCTGCCTACCGCAAGCGCATCCGCTCGTGGCACCAGGATCGCGACCTCGAGGTGGCGCGCTGGTATCATGATCGCATCATGGCTGGCTTGGCCTGGCTGATGTGCCCCGGTACCGCCAATGGCAGCTGGGATCTCGCCTCGCGCTTCTACTACCGCGAAGTCATCCGCCGCGACAGCGGCTCGGAGCAAGCGCGGGTCGCCTTCCGCGAACTCAACGCCCTCACCCCCCCGACGCCCTCCGAACTCGGCACCGATCTGCATCCACCGGCCAAGCCATGACCAGCGGTTCAGGACCGCGCCCCGCAAGTCTTGGGCTGCTGGGCGTCCTGATCGGCATGTGCAGCCTGCTGACGACGAGCTGCGCCTATACGGTCGCCCGGGTGCCTCCGCTGGATGAGGCGGTGCGCGTGGAGATCGCCGTGGACGATGCGCGCCTGGTGCGCGCCCAGGCCTATCTGCAGTCATCGGTCGCCACCGCCCTGCAGTACCAGCTGGGCTGGAAGGTCAGCCCGACCGGCAGTGCGCGCATCACCTTGACCCTCAAGGAGGAGATCGTCCAGACCATCGCCACCACCAGCCTGGATGTCCCCGCCTCGTGGAGCATCACCATCCGGGGGAATGCCTTGTTCGATTCCCGCCACGGTCATGCGCTGACGACCTACACCGGTGCTGGCTACACCACCCCGGGGAATGGCTTCGAATCGGCCCTGGCATCGGAGCCAGCAGCCCTGCAGGCGGCCTCGGATGCCGCGGCCGCGTGGCTGGCGGTATGGCTACAGGGGGAAGCGCAGAAGTGGAAGTGATCAGGCGCGTCCGAGATCGGGGCCGCGCACCGGGCTGGCCAGCGCACGCGCGCGGCTGACGAGCGCTGCCAGCCCCGCCGGGTCGCCCGGCGCATGGACGCCGGCGACGCGCTCGCGCAGCCCGACCCGGGCGAGGTGGCGATCGATGCTGGCAGCCAGGGCTGGTGCATGCGCTCGCAGCGCACAGACCACCACTGGTGCCTGGCGGGCATGGAGCTCCAGCTGGGCGAGGGGCAGGGGATGCAGGCTGGTGCAGATGAAGATCCCGGCCTCGATGCCATCGGCGGCGAGCGTGCTACGGGCTGCCTGGGCGAACGGGATGCCCCCCTGATCGCACACCAGCGTCAGCGCCCTCCCGTGGGCGAGCGTCCGGCCCGTACCGGGGATGTAGGCTCCACCGTCCGGCAGGCCGGTCAGCCGCTGACCATCACCCGGCAGGACGATGAGGGTGGTGTGCTCGTCATGGAGGGCGAGCGCCACGATGGCGGCAGCCTCGTTGATGTCGGCCGGGGCCACCACCCACCAGCCGACCAGCGTCTGGAGGCGGTCAAGGGCCGGGATCTCGCGCTCCTCGATGATGAGCTTCAGCGCCAGACCCCGACGTCCCACCTCGCCAAGGTCCTCCAGCCAGGCCGCAAGCGGGGTGCCGCCCGGCAGGCGTAGGCATACCCGCCGGCCGTCGCCGGCCAGCTGGGCGAGCGCGATCAGGGTGGAGGGGGTCATGGCGAGCAGCGACCAGGGCGGTGCCAGATGAGGGGCGAGGAGCCGCGGCTCGCGCTCCATCAGCCAGCGCAACCAGCGGTCGGACGCCTCGGGCAGGTCGCCCTCGCCCACCGGCCAAGGCGGCACACCGCCCTGCGGCAGGCTCTCCAGATGCACCGGCTGCCGGTTCCGATCAATGGCCATCACCGCCGCGAGCACCTGCCCGCCTGCGGCGATGATGGCGGCAAGCGGAGAGCTTCCCGCAGCATGCCCGGCGTCCGTCGAGCGCCGCCAACCATAGGCTTCGAGGCGGCCCAGGTCGGCCTCCTGGCCGCCTGGCACTAGCAGCAGCAGGCCGGGGCATGGCAGCCGTCCCGCCAGCTCCGCCGCCTCCCACCAGCGGCGATCCTCCGGCCCTGACGGCCGGCAGACGGCCACCACCCAGCCTCCCCGCCGGTGCTCCGCCCAGGCGGCCCCGATGGCGGCCGCCAACAGGGTTGCACCCGCTGCGCCGGGCCATTCGCGGTGATCGCCGACCTCGATCGGCAGCAGTCCTGCGACCAGGTCATCGCAGAACAGCCTGATCCGGCCGGGGAAGGACACTCCCGCCTCCAGGCGCGCCAGGATGGCGATCAGATCCGCGACGTCTGCGTGCATGGTTCCCCTGCTTGCCCGACCCTGCCCGTGGTGAAGCTGCCATGCTCCAGCGATCGGCACGCCCTTTGGGCAGTATGCCGGGTGAGGAGAGCCATGCCAACCGTCGCCATCGTCGGCGCCTCGACCAACCCCGATCGCCCCAGCCACCAGGCGGTGCTCCTCTTCCTGGCTCGCGGCTACACCGTCTGGCCGGTGACGCCTGCCGCCGCCAGCGTTGCCGGCTGCCCTGCCTACTCACAGCTCAGCGCGCTGCCGGGGGCATGCGACATCATCTGCATGTATGTCAACCCCATGCGCGGCCTGGCGATGCTCGACGACCTGGTCGCTGCCGCACCGCAGGTGCTGTGGCTCAATCCCGGTGCCGATGGGGAACCGCTCGCCTCGGCCGCGCGGGCGCGTGGGCTGAAGGTCGTCGAGGCCTGCAGCCTGGTGGCGCTCTCCTATGGCGACCCCCTGCAGCAGGTGCGATGAACCCCACGCCACCCTCCCGTGCCATCCGCCTGATCGCCGGGAGCGCAGCGCTGGCCATGGCCGCCGTCATGCTCCTTGCGACCGCGAGCATCATCCCGCCAGCTGCGCCGCAGCCGATACCGACGTCATCTCCTCCGGCAGCTGCTCCGGCCGAGCCGCCGCGCTGGCCGCCGATCGATTGGTGGGACTGGGGCATCAATCGCGTCCTGACCTCGTCGGAACGCGGACTCATGGCCGGAACCGGCTGCGATACCCTCTTCGCCCTGGCAGGAGCCATCTACCAGGTCGGCCGGGAACCGCTGTGGACCCCGCAGGGTCGACCGGGGGCGCCTGCCAGCGGGGTGAACACCCACCTGGTGGTGCGCATCGATTCGGAACTCGGCCGGGCACTTGATGCGGCGAGCACTGCCACACTGGTGCCGATCCTGGTCGCCGGATTCCTGCGCAACCGCACCCCCGAGACTACCGGACTGCAGCTCGACTGCGATGTGCCGACCAAGCGCCTTATCACCTATGCCGATTTCCTGCACCATCTGCGCGCCCAGCTGCCTCCCGGCATCCAGCTGTCGGTGACCATGCTGCTCGATTGGACGCACAGCAAGGATCTGCAAACGCTCGCTCGCGAAGTCGACTTCGTGGTGCCCCAATGCTATAGCGCCCTGGCCCCCTTCGCGAGCAGCGACACCGCTGTGACTCTTGCCAGCAACATCCAGGGCACTCTGCAGCGCCTCGAACGCGCGCGCGTGTCCTACCGTCTGGGCCTGCCGACCTTCGAGCAATGCAGCCTCTTCGGCGCCCGTGGCGAACTCGTGCGTGCGACCATGCCGGTCTCGCCGGAGGCCGCGATCAGCGTCGGCGGGCTGGTCAGCCGCATCTCGCATGGCGATGAGACCACCATCGAGATGTCGTTCCCCGCTGCCACCCAGCTCGCCGGTACGACCATCGCCGCCGGTGCCCACCTGCTCTTCGGCGGCCTCTCGGCCACCGGCCTCGAGCATACCCTCGAGGCCCTGCGCAACCGCATGCCCGCTCATTGCCTGGGCGTCTGCCTCTTCCATCTGCCCGGCACCGAGGCAACCCGCTCGCTGACCATCAGCCAGGTGGCCGCAGCCGCGAACGGCATGGTCCGGCCCGCCACGGTGTCGGCACGCCTCCTGCCACAGGGTGGCGGACGCTGGACAGTGGTGCTCTCCAATCGCGGTGATGAGGATTGGTTCGATGTCGCATCCCCTGCGCATATCGCAATCCACGCCTCCCATGGTGGCATCCATCTGGGCGCGCACGTCCCCCATCCCGGCCTGATCCGCGCCCAGGTGACCTCCGAAACCCCTTCGGGCTCCGCATCCCCGGTCAGCGCCTGCGCGATCGATGTCGGCGTGCTGCGCGCCGGGGATGTCGTCACCATCGAGGATCTGTCCGTCGATCCCGGCTGCACGCCCATCGGCACCATCTGGTGCCGGGGCCGCAGCTCGGAGGTCGACACCGCCATCCGCTGAGACGCCAGGCCAAGCGGGCTGACGCGGCGCCTCCTCGTTCGCCGCACTGCTGACATCCGGCTGGAATGGCGGGGAATGCCAGCCGCCTAAGATGGCTCCATCCGTGTACGAACTGCGAGAACGCCATGCGAGCAGGAGCTCATTGCTCCCTCCACTCATCGCATAGGCTCGCTGGCCGCCGGCGGTCGCAGACCGGCTTGCGCCAGGCGCCTGCGATCGTCCAGGATGCGGACGCTCGGGCCACCTGGCACCACCCAAGGCGATTCCATGCATCACATCGGCACACCGGCTGCGCTGCTGCTCCTGCTCATCATCGCCTTGCCCGGCTCCGGCCATCCGCTGGCTGCCGCCGAGGATGCGGCAGGGGTGCAGTCCGCTTCCTCGGCGCTCCGCCCCAGCCCATGGGGCTTCACCTCCTCGGCCGAATGGTTCGGCGAGTATCCGCGCTTCGATCCGCTGATGGCCGCCGCGGGTGCGCGCTGGCTGCGCGCCTTCCCGGAGTGGAATACCATCGAACCCATGCCGGGCGCTCGCAGCTGGTCGTCATCGGATGCCCTGGTCGCCAGCGCCAGGGCCGATGGCATCGGCATCAGCGGCGGCTTCTGGTACTTCGCGCACTGGGCGACGCCAAAGGGGGATACGCGTTCGTGCCCGCTCAAGGACATCTCCTCCTGGAGCAGCTATGTCCATGACGCGGTGGATCGCTACCGTGCGGATATCCGCGACTGGGAGGTCTATAACGAATTCAATGGCAGCTTCTCGGTCTCCTCCGACAAGCCCAAGGACTACGCCGATCTGGTCATCGCGGCCAGCGTCGCGGCCAAGAAGGCCAATCCGCAAGCACGCATCGGCATGAGCTGCGCGAACTTCGATCTCGGCTTCTTCGACCGTGCGATCAAGGCGGGGGCGGGCGGCTCATTCGACTTCATCTGCGTCCATCCGTATGAGAACCTCGAGGCGCTGATCGCAGGTGGCGAGTATGGCTTCCTGAGCATGGCCGGAAGCATCAGGAAGATGCTTGCCGACAACCATCAGCGCCCCGGCATCGGCCTGTGGATCACCGAGTTCGGCGTGCAGTCGCCGGTCAAGCCGGACGCCATGAGGGATGGGGTGCAGGCCGATGTCCTGGCCAAAGGCTACATCCTCTCCCTCGCCCAGGGCTTCGAGCGCATCTGCTGGTTCGAGGCCCGCGGGCCGTCGTATGGCCATGGCACCGATTTCGGCGTCATCCGCCAGGATTGGAGCTTGCGTCCGAGCTACTCCGCACTGCAGGCGATGACCGGCCTGCTCGGCGATGAGCCGGCCTATGTCGGCTGGCTCAATCTCGCCAATGGCGGCTATGGTTTCGTCTTCCAGGGCCGCGCCGGCCCGCTGCTGTGCGCCTGGTCGTCGAAGGGGCCCGCACGCGCCATCACCTTCACCGCCGATGTCGAGGTCGCGGATGTGGCTGGCAAGGCTTCGCCCCTGCCGGCCGGCAAGGGCCTGACCCTGCACAGCTCGCCGGTCTATGTCACCAAGCTGCCTGGCGATCTCGTGACCCTCGCCAAGGCCAATGCCGCCAAGCCCTTCCCCTGGGGCGGCGACTATGCCACCGCGCGGGAGGTCAGCTGCCTGCTGGCGGCGACCAACACCGAGAAGGGCATCAGCCAGGTGAATCCCCAGACCACCGTGGTGGTCAACCTGCTCGATCACTCGCTGCGCCGCAGCAATCGCGGCGGTGGGGGCGAGGGCATCTATGCCTATTTCCGCGCCGATCCGCTATTCGCCTCCTTCGGCAACGCCAAGCTCGAGATCACCGTCGTCGCTCGCCTCGCTTCCGAACAGCCGTCCGGCATGGATGTCTGCTATGAATCCCTCTCCGGCTACCATGCCACCGGCAAGCGCTGGGAGATCCCGAAGGGCGATCAGTGGCAGGAGCACTCATGGACGGTCGATGACGCCAATTTCGTCGGCGGCTGGGGATGGAATTTCCGCACCGACATCGGCGGTTCACCGGGCGACGTGCTGATCCGGGAGGTGCGCATCCGCAAGCCCGCTGCCGATGGCGGCTCGGCACCGCCTGCGAAGGGAGCGCCCGCACGATAGCCGAGCAGCGCGGGAGCGAGGACAGCTCAAGACAGGCAGGGTCAGGAGATCGATTTCCTCCATCTCCCCTCCTTGAAGGCGGACAGGAGCAGTTTCGCACGCCCTTCCCCAAGTTCCCGATAGGATGTCGCCTGGGTGAAGAAATCGTTGAGTCCGGGGATCGACGCCATCTCCAGCGGATCGATATTCGGGAATCCCATCGTCCAATCGCCGAAATCCCGCTTATCTATGGCCTCCACGATGATCTTGGTGATCTGAGCATGCCGCCTATCGCCGGATATCCTCCTGAATATCAGCTCGACGCTGTCACGCTCCCCTTCCAATATCTGGAAGAACGAACTGCTCTGATAAAGGAGGAGTCCTGAGACGTGAGCGACGGCATTGTTCCCATGAGCGGTCTGCAGCAATGCCTCAAGCTCTGGCCGGTTGAACGCTCCCGTGGTGGACACGCTGCTATAGATGATGTGGATGAGCGTCATGTGAATCCCTAGCCGGTGGGCCGTGACGATCATGCTGCTTCTCTTGCGTGCGGAGCTGCACGGAGCACTCGCGCGCAGCACGAACGCTTTCGCTGGCGTCAGTGATTAGCTGGTATCGTCGCCATCCATATGCTTGTCAGCAAGGCAAATACGCCCGTGCCACCGACACGGCGGGCACCAGAGCGGAGGTGAGCCGAGCAGGCTGATTGCCTCCATGACATCCGACAGGATCGGCCGTAATGGCGAGTAGACCCTCGACACACTTCAACCACATGCGAGATCTTCCCGGGTTGCGCGTACCGTTGAATTGCTCGTTCTCTTGGCAATCCGCCCCAGTTTCCCGTTTCGGCCCATAATCCCAGCTGCCTCCTCCAAGCCCGCCTCTCCTCCACCATCCCGCCTCTCTTCATCCCGGCGCATGCATGCACGACTGCCTCGACTCCACCGGATCGTGGTACAGCTCATCCTCCCTGTCCCTGCTCACCCCATTGCCTGTGAGCAGCTCGATCCATCAATCCCAGGTCTTGAGGCTCTCGCGCACCGAAGTGCCCTTCTGCTGGCCGAGGAAGCCGAGGCCCTCGAGCTGCTCGACGTAGGCGGTGGCCTTGCTGTACCCGATGGTGAGCTTGCGCCGGAAGAAGTCGGCGCCCGAGTGGCCGCGCACCGGCGCGCTGGTGCCGGGCTGGAGGAACAGCATGTCGCCCTTGCCGAGGAGGCTCTCGGCACCGCTGACGTCGAGCACCGCACGCGAGTTCGACTGGTCGATCACGTGGAGCAGATGCGCTAGGGCAGGTTGAACTGCATAACTATAGGAGTGGTAGGCTCATAATGGCTATTCGTACAATATATACATGGTGTTACTTTGAAATTATACTTTCGAATGTACAATTTGAAGTTAGACTATTGGCATGCACTCCTACTCCCTCCGCAGTTTTCGTCAGAACCTCACTCGCGCTGTGCAGCAGGTTGCCGCGGGCGAAGTGGTGACCATAACCAAGCGTGGGCGTGAGATCGCACGCCTGGTGGCGCCGACGACCGCCGGAGCCTTGAAGCCAATGCCCTCGATGGCCAAGGAGCGCGCGGCCATGATCGCCGAAGGCGCCGTAGTCACGGACTCCACCGTGATCGCCTTGCGTGAAGAAGAGCGCGCGTGAGCGGACTCTACCTCGACACCTCGGTGCTGGTTGCCTATTACACCCCTGAAGTCTTCTCTGCCCGAGCCGATGCAGTCATCACTGGCGCCACCGACCGGGTGGTCAGCCCATTGTGCCTGAGCGAGGCCAACGCCGCATTGCGCGCCAAGGTGTTCAACGGGACCCTGAGCGTGCCGAATGCGGTCGCGGCCCGTGATCGAATGCGTGAGCACTACGCCGGTGGCTTCTTCCGCACCGTACCGATCGATGATCGGGTCTTCGACATGGCAGCCAGCATCGTGTGGCAGCTGCTGGTGAAATTACGCACGCTCGATGCCTTGCACCTGGTGGTGGCGCAGTCCGCCGGTTTGCACTTCGCCACTGCGGATACCCGTCTCCGTGATGCGGCCAAAGCGGCCAACGTCCTGGTCGTCTGGGCCGGAGCCTGAGCGATATTCGCGTCGGAGACTTGGTGTGGTGGCCTTGCTTGCGAGGATACTCGTTCCGCGCCAGCGTTCGCGGTTCGAAATATACAT
>PLEW01000017.1:30769-34226 GCA_003136555.1 Planctomycetota bacterium
TTGTTGCCGTCGATGAACGGGTGGTTCTTGGCCAAACCGAACGCATAGCTCGCCGTCAATGCGAATAGGGTCGGCTTACCGCAGGCGAAATGGTTTCGCGGACGGCCCAGAGCCGGATCCAACAGACCNNGACCCTCGTCGCGTAGCCCGGTCGATCCGCCGAACTGTGCCAGCGACTCCTCATGCAGCATGAAGACAACTTCACGCAGCACCCATTCCGGTTCCTTCACTTGGCGAGTTCTCGCAGCGTATGGCGGCAGCGCTTCATCAGGTCCTGGGCCACGTTCATTTGACGTGTGACTTCGGCTGTGGTCGGGCTAAGGCGCACGCTGCCGTCCGGTGCTTCTGTTACGGAGAGGGTATCGCCATCACCGACCTTGAGATATGAAAGCGCCTCCTTTGGCAGCACGATGCCCACCGAGTTGCCGATCTTGCGCAGTTTCAGTTCGTGGATCATTGCAAAAGCGTAGCCACTAATGTAATAACGTCATACTTGAGCCTGCGCAGTATCCGCCCACTCTCCCTAACCCATTCGCCCGACTCCCATCCGCCAGCCCGCACAGGATTCTGCCCCCTTCCACGTTTACTGCCTCAGCTCCACCGGATTGTGGTACAGCTCGTCCTCCTCGTCCCAGGTCACCCCGTTGCCCTTGAGCTGCTCGATCCAATCATGCCATGACTTGATGATCTCACGCAGCGGGCATGTAAAGCCAAATCCTGGAGGATTCGGCGCGTTGAAGCTCCCCTTCCTCGCCTCCTGAGTTCCAGTCACCGCTCCCCTCGGGACCTCTTCCTGGCAAGCTCTGCCTTATTTAGGCCCGCTATTGCCATACGTACGTCAATACGTACGCTGGGAGCAAGGAGACTGATCATGAGCACCGTCACCGCGAGCGCAGCCCGCAGTCGTCTCTATCGCCTCATCGATGAAGCAGCAGAATCGCATATGCCGATCACCATTACCGGCAAGCGCTCCAATGCTGTGCTCATAAGTGAATCTGACTGGAATGCGATCCAGGAGACCTTGTACCTGACTGGAATTCCCGGCATGCGCGATTCCATCGTCGCCGGCATGAAAGCCCCCGTGGCCTCCTGCGACAAGGTGCTGCGCTGGTGACCAGCGTGTCGGTCCCCTGGGTCCCGGTTTTCACCAAGCAGGCTCAAAAGGATGCGAAGAAGGCGAAGTCGGCCGGCTTCAAACCCAGGATCGAATCGCTGCTTGCCGTTGTGGCCACCAACCCCTACCAGAACTCTCCGCCCTATGAGCGCCTGATGGGCGATCTGGCAGGGGCCATATCGCGCAGGATCGACATCCAGCACCGCCTAGTCTACCATGTCATGGAGAAGCAGAGGACGGTGAAGATCCTGCGCATGTGGACCCATTACGAGTGAATCCCAACCTGCGGGATTGGTAGATACACCGAAATCTTTCCCAGCTCGCGGCATCGGCCCCTGACAATCCAGAGCATCGCAGACGGGCCCCGCCTTGGTCACAACCGAGGTCTTCGACCTCTCCTCCATTCATCGAAGATGATCAGCTATCGATCAGACGTGCATTCTGATCCTACTGCCTTAGCTCCACCGGATTGTGGTAGAGTTCGTCCTCCTCGTCCCAGCTCACCCCATTGCCTTTGAGCTGCTCGATCCAGTCATCCCACGACTTGATGATCTCGCGCGCGGCGGTCCCCTTCTGCGGGCCGATGAAGCTGAGATCCTCGAGCTGCTCGACGTAGGCGGTGGCCTTGTTGTAGCCGATGTTGAGCTTGCGCCGGAAGAAGTCGGCGCCCGAGCGGTTGTAGCGGCACATCGACTGCACCGCCTCGTGGAACTGGCGGTCGGAGATCCAGTCGCTGCCACCCATCGAGCCGCTGCCGCCGCCCCCCTCCATTTGCACCGCGCCCACCTTGAGCACCTCGTCGTCGTAGGTCGGCGTGCCATGGGCCTTGGCGTGCTCGATGATGGCGTTGATCTCCGAGTCCTTGAGCCACACGCCCTGCCCGCGCACCGGGGCGCTGGTGCCGGGCTGGAGGAACAGCATGTCGCCCTTGCCCAGGAGGTTCTCGGCGCCGCTGACGTCGAGCACCACGCGGGAGTTCGATTTAGATAGGGAAGGGAATCCATGGCCTCTAAACATCGCGGTTGCCCCCTCGGGTACGGAATGGTCGCGCCCACATGGAGGTGGATATTCGCGGCGGAGATCGGGTGTGGCGGCCTTGCTCGCGAGGAAACTTCGTCGCGTCCATAGTTCGCAGTTCGGAATATACATACGCCAGTTGATATACTACCCCCTGGCTTGGTCATCACCTTGGCAATGCGCCGCTTTCCCCTGTTTCCTGCCCCTGCGCCGCACTCCCAGCCAACCGCCCGCACCGGATTCCGCCCTACTGTCATCACCGTCTCCGCTCCGCATCCAGCTTGCCCAGTCCTGCTTCACTCAAATGAAGACAGCAGGCGAAACCGCGAATCTCTTGGCAAGGGCTGCAACCTGACGGACATTCAGCGTACGTTTACCACGGAGAATCTCCGAAACGACGCCCTGGGAACCAATCTCGGGCAGGTCCCGCTGGGACAAACCGTGCTCGTCCATGAGCGCCTTGAGCACATCCAACGGGGAACCTTCTGGCAATGGATCGTGCTCCTCCTCATAGGCATGGACCAATGTGCCAAGCGTGTCGAGCAAGCTGTAGAGTGGGTGGCGACGGTCGTCCCCGATCAGGTCAACCAGGCGGTCGATCATCATGGTCATGCGACGATAATCCGCCTCTGTACGCAAGCGGAACGCACCAGAGACCTTACCCCATGATTCCTGCAGCCCCGAGGGCATCACATCTTGAGTGGTGATTGATATCATAGCTCACCCTTCTTTAAGTCGATCTTGCTGTATTCGGCATGCGTCAGGATGGCACGTACGTAAACCTTGCGCCGGTCAAAGTGAATTGCCGTAATGAGCCTGAAGTCATTCCCGCCAATATTGAACACGATGTACTTGGATACCGGATCAGCATGTGGAAATGTTTGTCGCAGGTGCGCTATGGAGGAAAATGTGGACCTGGATACGATGCGATACCACGCAGACAATGGCACACCGCTCTGCGGATGGCGTCTGGCAAACTCGCGCAGACGCCGCCGTGTTATGATGTGCATTCCCATGGCGGGTGCCTACTCGCGAGGATATACCGCATTCCAAGACGAAGCAATCTCAAAGTGAGATACCCTGATCGAACACGCAGCTCATCGAGTTAAGATATACCCAGCACTCCCTTTCAGCGCCAAGATTCGGAACCCCACCATGCAGCTATGGCACCTGAGCGCTCTACTGCCTCAACTCCACCGGATTGTGGTACAGCTCGTCCTCCTCGTCCCAGCTCACCCCGTTGCCCTTGAGCTGCTCGATCCAGTCATCCCATGACTTGATGATCTCGCGCGCCGCGGTGCCTTTCTGCGGACCGATGAAGCCGAG
>PLEW01000011.1 GCA_003136555.1 Planctomycetota bacterium
GAGCCGTTATCAGCGACAGCTGCAACGATAAACTCAAAAGAGTTTGTCGCTGTCGACTGGGGGGCAGTGGCGCCGGCTATCGCACGAAGTGGCGTGGACGTAGAGCAGAGTGTCAAACAGTTCAAGGACTACCTCAAAGGACCTGAATTCACCGCGTTCTACAAGCAGGCGGAAAAGGAGGCAGGGGCCAAGGAGCGCAAGCTGGCCAAGGAGAAATGGGAAGCGATCGACCTCGCCTACCGCACGCAATCCCAGGACCCCGGCTTCCCCATGCTCCCAGGCAAGGACGAGCGGACGCTGCCACTTGATNNAACCCAGGCTTCCCCATGTTGCCAGGGAAGGACGAGCGGACGCTGCCGCTTGACCCCTGGGAGCAACGCTGGCCCGCTGACGTGCGGAAGTCACTTCGCTTTGCCATCGTCGATCTGCGAAACACCGAACAGGTCGAGTGGGCGGTCGCCCAGTCGACCAGGTACGATTTCATCGAGGTCATCGCCATCGGCTGGTCGAGCCAGGCGGACATCGAGCGCATCATCAAGGAACACCCCATCCTGTCGCGCATCGGAAAAGTTCGCGATAGCGATGTGCCGGGGTCTGAGGAAAAGACGGCCCGTGATTGGGCCCTCCGGCTTCACATCACGGGCTTGCCTGCACTCATCGATTTCCCCGAAGGTCTGCACCTGCACATCACCGAAGGGCTCACGCCATGAGGCCATTCCTGAGGCTCATGGTCTGTGCGGTACTCATCGCCGTCAGCAGCAATGCTCATGCCGTCGACCTGATCGTCTATGGTCCCCGACCTGTGCATCCTGCGCTCAGCACCGCCTCTATTTTGGTCACGGGACCATTGACCNNACGGTTGATGCCAACGGCAATCCAACCACGGTGCCGTCACTGATGGTCCCAACTGGGAATTACGGTGTCCTCCTGCTCTCGCAGGACTCCATTTCCGGTGCGACGCCCATCGCTGATTGGACCACCAGCTCGAACCCGCCCGTTCTCACGCCCACCGCGATACCCATCGGCTACGAATACTGGTACAACCCGCAGCCGACGTTGAACTACATCACGATCACGAATGGAACCGCCTTCGTCGATCAGACGAACCTGCTGGCTTTCAAGCAGACGGAATTGATGGGGGGGCCAAGCCCGATGGCTCGCCAAAGGGCCATCTACGACACGAGCATCCAAGCCTACTCCCTGCCGGCGCTCGGACTGGCCATTTCCAATCCGGTCGCCACGGCGCCGGTCATCTCCATTCCAGGCGCCTGGATATTTGATCAAACCGTCACGAATCAGAATTACGTCTTCCAGGAAATGGACCTCACCTTCCTCGACCCGACGCAAGATGACCCCTTCATGCTGGATGGGTGCTTGCTCACCGTCACCCAGAGCGTCCTCGATGCGGGCGGCCTCGTCCACCTGACCTACAATCGCGGCGATGGCATCCAAGTGATGGCCACGGTCCCCGCATCCAAGGATCATGGCGTTGCCGCTCTGCCGGCATCCATGCAGGCGCAAGTCAACCCGCTGTTGAACGGCTATCCCCCCATCGTCGTCATCAGCGCGACCCCCAATCGCGATCCGGCGGTACAGACCCTTGCAGACAATCTCGATGCGGCAGATCAGACCGCGACCAACACCGTGAACCCGGCGCTGGGACCAAATCTGAATGCCACGGGGTTGTTCACCGCCAACGGCAATGACCCCAATTCGGTAGGGTTGGTCAATAACGGCAATTTCTCCAATGGGACGGGAACGCCTTCGTTTGACGCGACGCTGGCAGCTCTGCCGACCGGCGAGCAAATCACCAATTTCCAGCAAGTAACGCAGAACGCGAACCTGGTCCAGGTGGCTCCCACCATCGACCAGCTCCCACCACCGGCGACCGAGACGGCCCTGCTCCAAGGTCCTCCGCCCTTGGTCAGCTCGCTGACTGACCCCACCGCGCAAAGTCTGCGGCAATCCATCGTACAGGTCGAGGCGTGGATGGCCTTGCAGGGGCCAGCAAGCGGACCATTGCGCGGAGGCATCCCGACCGTGAAGGCGGAAATGGACCCAGCGGGTATTCGGCCCTATTACCTGCAAGGGAACCCAGTGCCAGGCGACGGGACGAATCCCGTGCAGCCGTTGCCATCCGGAGTGAGCCCCACGGGCGCACCAGCGTATGATCTCGACGGCAACGGCTCTTTGGACCGCTACAANNCGGACCCGTTCGGCAACGGCTATGCGAGCTTGGAGCTCGATTGGGATATCACTGAAAATAATTTCTATCTCGAAAATTACGACGGCATGGGGTGCATGTTCGCCGTGTACGGCATTAAGGACGACGGCACGAAGGACTTCCTGTTCTGCGGTCGCGACGGGCGCTGCTACAGCTCATGGAAGCAGAGCCTCCTCTCTGGCCGCATCATCAAGAGCAAGAGCGTCTACAGCTATGCGCTGTCCAGCCTGCTCCAGCCAACGGGCAATCCGAACGAGTACCTCTTCAGTTTGGTCTACAAGGGAACCGCCCAGCCGTCACTCCCGGCGACGGTGCCGCCGGTCCCTCGGGTGGTGACGGCCAATGGCACCATCATGCAGAGCGTGACGATCGGAAACACCGCCATCAGCGGACCCCAGGAGATCTGGTCGGAGACGGCCTACTTGTACGACAACCTGGTGGTTCAGGGCTACCTCACCGCCGCATCGCTCGTTGGAGCAACCTACTCCGATCCGACCTTCACACCCCGCACCATCACGGGAACACCAGCGGCAGGCGCGAAATTCGTGCGCGTCAGCACGCCGTATATCTTCCAGAATGGGCAGTTCGTCGCGCAGCCGCAAATCACCGAAGTCGTGTACTACCCTGCCGATTTCCGTGAGGACCAGCTGCAGCCCGCCGATGTCACTCCGACGATCACCAGCGTCCAGAACGCATTCGATTGGGGTTACACGCTTGGTTCGGACGGGATACCCTGGAACTACACGAAGGGGGATCGCTTTGTCACCGGCATCAACGGGGTCATCTTGAATGAGCCGACTATCGTCCAGCACTGGGGGACCACATCGCCCATGATGACGGTGCCCAGCATCATCACCTCACCGACCAGCTCGATAAGCTTCATCGTCAGGGAAGACCCAGCGATCAATCCGCCGGCGGCCTTGCAGGACTGGATCAATGTGCGGTCGATGTACCACACCCCATTCGACGGTCGCACCGACATGAGCCCCGGTCAGAATTGGGGTAACCCCAGTGGCAGGCGCCATTTTACCATCGTGCAAGGTGTCGGCTGGTACATCTACAAGGGCCAGCAGGTGTACTATCGCAGCACCGCAGAGCAGGAGGCATTGCTCGCAAAAATGTGGGCATGGAGGACGGAGCAGCCCTCAACGGTGTATCAGATCATGCACGCGGGAAACGATCCGACCAAGCCCTTGCTCAATACCGTCCTCGGTGTGACGGACGCCAATTCCTCCCAAGTGAGCGGGTTGAATNNGGCTACAACCAGGTCGACGTCAAGCGGCGCGATGATCTGATCAATTACCAGTACATGTTCTTCTCAGCCGCTCGTGGCCGCCAACACGAGATCGAGTATGCGCTGGCAGCACCGGTGTCGACACGGCTCTTCTGTGTCGAATGGGATGATTTCGATTCGGTGCAGAAAGTATTCGCCAACAGCGGGCATCACGTCAATTACATCTTCAACAAGGACGACGAACGGCGCCTCAAGGGCGCCATCAATGAGTCGATCTTCGGAAGTGTCGCGGTGCAAACGCGCTTGTCGGCAGGATACCCGGTCACGACGGTGGTCGGAGATCCGAATGTCTGGAACAACATGCAGACGGTCGGGGGGCAGTATTTCTTCAGCACGCAGGACATGCTCTACAACGAACCGGCGTGTTTCCTCCCGAATGTCGCATTGCTGAACGACGGCCAATATGGAGCGCCAACGACCAACCAGTGGGTGGGGCCGTACACGATGCAATATCGCCATCCGATGGTGATCGCCTACAACGACCAGACATCGTCGCTCTTCGTCGCCTACGGGGCGAATGCAGACCCCATGGTGTGGGTGCCGCTCTGGTCATCGTATGCGCCGACCACGGAGGTGAATGGCCCTGGATACAGTGTGATCTGTCGACAGCAGTTTGAGAGCTGGGCCAACAGCCAGAATCTCTCCACGATCTATGACGCCTTGAATCAGACGTTGTACCAACAGGTGGTCGCTGGGAGCGCGCCGCTGCCTGCGGCTCCGACCTCGGTGCCTGTGCCCATCCAACCGACGCAGCCGGCGGCATGGTCCGGTGGATCGCTCATTCCACCAGCCGTGGTCGATGCTCCCGGAGCGGAACCAACGCCCCCCGTACCGCCGTGGGCGGGACTGCCAGGGTATGACGGGCTCGATAACGTCACCGCGCAAAACATGTACGTGGGACCGCAGCCACCGACGAATCCGCAGGTCACCTGGTCGTGGGATTATTCAGATTTCTACGGCCGTCCTGGGAATGTCGGAACCCTCGGCGGCGGCGACGAGGGGAACGGATTTGGGGCGATGGCCGTGGAATACAATAATGGGTACACGGGACCAGGGAACATTTTCCTGGGCACGGTCACATGGACACAGCCAACGACCACCTTCCAGCTGACCTGGTACATCGACAATTACGCCGTGTTTTATACGGCTCCGTCGCCATTCCCAAGCGGCGACACCCCATTTTACCAGAATTATCTGCCAGGCGGAACAACGGAATTATTCCAATCAACGAACCAGTATNNAAACGAATTTTACCTCAAGACCTTCAACCCGGCGTATCCAGGTTGGCTTGCGCGGTATAATGCGGCTCAGACGTTCGATGCGGCGTACGCCCAGTGGCAAACAGCCGACGCAGCATGGCAGGCCAACAACACGGCCTATAACGCCTACGTCGTCGCTCTGAACGTCTATAATACGACGGTGATTGCCTATGCGGCCTGGTTGAACGTGTACCAGCAGGAGCAGCAAGCCTACGAAGCAGCCCTGATCACCTACCAGGATCAAGTAGCCGCTTATACACAGTACCAGGC
>PLEW01000035.1 GCA_003136555.1 Planctomycetota bacterium
ACAACAACGCCGACTTCGGCGACCAGTCGCGCGTCACCTACATCCTCGAGGGCGGCAACACCGGCTGGAGCCATGGCTGGTCGCTGCTGAGCATCAGCAGCTTCGCCAAGACCGCCGGGCTGGATGGCGTGCAGCCCGATCCGTGGATGGTCGAGGGGCTGTGGAAGACGCGCTTCCCCGAGCAGCCGGCCTTCATCCTGCCGGCGGCCGGCTACTGCACCGCGGGTCCGTGCGGCCTGGCCTACATGCCGGCTACCGGCTGGCCGGCGGCCTGGCAGGGGCGCTTCCTGGTGTGCGACTACCGCTCGGGCAACGATTCGGGCGTGTGGTGGTTCACCGTCAAGCCCGATGGCGCGGGCTTCACCATCGACAAGCCGGAGAAGTTCCTCTGGGGCGCGCCGGTGACCGATGTCGCCTTCAGCTACGACGGGCGGCTGTTCATCAGCGAGTACCTNNAGGAGCTGGCCAAGCTCCTCGAGCATGCGGATCAGCGCGTGCGCCAGGCCAGCCAGTTCGAACTGGTGCGCCGCGGCAATGCCGGGGTGGACACCCTCATCGCCGCCGCCACGCGTTCCACCAGCACCCTCACCCGCCTGCATGGCATCTGGGGCCTCGGACAGCTCGGCCGCTCGCAGAGCGATCTGCTCGCGCGCCTGCTGCCGCTGATGAGCGACAAGGACGATCAGGTGCGCAGCCAGGCGGTCAAGGTGCTGGGCGACGACCGCTATGCCCCGGCGGCCGACCAGATGGTCGCGGCGCTGCGCGACAGCAGCCACCGCGTGCGCGCCTTCGCCGCCATCGGCCTCGGCCGGCTGCACCAGAAATCCACCGTGCCGGCGCTGGTGCGCCTGCTCGCCGACAATGACGACCAGGATGCCTACCTCCGCCATGCGGCGGTGATGGGCCTGGTCGGCACNNCGATGCGCACATCGCCGCCTTCCTCGACGACGCCGATCCCCTGATCGCGGCCGAGGCGATGCGCGCGATCTACGATGTGCCGATCAAGGAGGCGATGCCCAAGCTGATCGCCCGGCTGGGCCAGCCGATCAGCCCGGAGATCCCCGAGGCGATGGCCACCCTGCTCTACCTGCGCGAGGTCAATGCCGCCTACCGCTTCGGCGATGGCGCGGCGGCGGTCAAGCTGGCCGCCTTCGCCCTCTCCGGCCCGGCCAGCGAGGAGGTGCGCGCCAAGGCGCTGCAGTGCCTGACCTCCTGGGTCAAGCCGACCAGCGTCGATCCGGTGATCGGGCTCTACCGTCCGGTGATGGCCCGCGAGCAGGTGATCGACGGGGCGGCGGTCAAGGAGTCGATCATGGGCATCGTCAAGCGCGGCGAGGACAAGCTCCTGCCCATCGCGGTGGCACTGGCGGCCCAGTTCGGCTACGGGCTGGACGAGCCGACGCTGCTGTCGATCGTCGACAATGCCGGCATGAGCGACGGTCCACGGGTGGCCGCCATCAACCAGCTGCGCGAGCGCTCCAGCAAGGCGCTCGCCGAGCGGCTGGCCAAGCTGCTGGGGGATGCCAGCCCGGATGTGCGCATCGCCGCCTATGATGCCCAGGTCGCCCTCGCCCCCGCGCAGGCGGCCGATACCGCCAAGACCGTGCTCGAGGGCAGCAGCCAGAGCGCGAAGAGCGAACCCCTGGTGGTCACCGCGCGAACCGAAGGCGAATGGAGCGACCTGCCGATGCGCGCCCCCCAGCTGGGCCAGGCCTGCGACAGCAGCGGCTTGGAGGTCACCTGGGTGCAGGGCCTGACCAAGCCCTTCAAGGATGCCGGTGCCAAGGGCCAGCTGCTGCCCCGGCTCACCGATGCGGATCTGCCCGGCAACGAGGATGACATCAAGCACAACGTGTGGTTCGATGGCGGTGCGGCGCGCTTCGTCCTCGACCTGAAGAAGCCCATCGAGGTGGCGCGCGTCAACACCTACTCATGGCACAAGGCCAACCGCGCGCCCCAGCAGTTCACCCTCTGGGGCGCCGACGGCGAGACCATGCCGGATGCCGCCGCCGCCAACCTGGCCAAGGGCTGGAAGCGCCTCGCCCAGGTCGACACCAGCAGCCTCGGCGAAGGCGGCAGGCACGGCAGCAGCGTGCAGGGCACCAACGGCAGCCTGGGGACCTTCCGCTGGCTGCTGTGGCAGCTGCCCTCGCGGCCGAGCGGCACCTTCTTCAGCAAATTGTGCGTCTTCGCCCAGGGCCGGACGCTGCCGCCGCTGGTGCAGGTCGTCACCGGACGCTCCGCTGGCGACTGGAGCGAGCTGCCGATGGGCGCGCCGGTGATCGATGCCGGCGCCGACAGCGCCGCCGCCGCAGGCGCCAGCGTGGCGCTGGTCGAGCATGCAGCGGACGCCGATGCCAAGGCCGGGGCCGTCGCAGCCGCCCTGCCGCGCCTGAACGACGGCATGCTACCAGCCAACGACCACGATGAGGCGCATGGCGTATGGTTCACCGGCACCAGCTACCGCTTCACCGTCGATCTCGCCAGGGCCCTGGAGCTCGCGCGCATCAACACCTACAGCTGGCATGCCGGCGAGCAGGCGCTCCAGGCCTTCGTGCTGTGGGGGGCGGCGGGTGCCACCATGCCGGATGGCGCCGCCGCCGATCCGGCCAAGGCCGGCTGGACGCGCATCGCCCAGGTCGATACCGCGAGCCTGGGCGGCGGCGGCAAGCATGGCAGCTGCATCCTCGCCAATGGCGGCAGCCTGGGCACCTACCGCTGGCTGCTGTGGCAGTCCACCGCCCACAGCGGCACGGTGTTCGCCAAGATCAATGTCTTCGCCAAGGGACGCCAGCTGCCGCCGATCACCGGCCAGACCGATCCGGCGGTGATGGTGCTCAAGCAGCATGCCATGTCCTCGCTGGCCAAGCTCAGCGATGCCGCCTCTGCCACGCTGGTGGCCGCCTGGCTCGACCGGCTGATCGCCGGCAAGGCGGCTCCGGAGCTGGCGCTGGAGATCTGCGATGCCGCCACCGCCCGCCATGAGCCCGAGCTTGCGGCCAAGCTGGCGCAATACCGTGCCCAGTTCCCGGCCAGCGACCAGCTGGCGCCCTACCGGGTGACGCTGTGGGGTGGCGATGCCGAGCGCGGACGCCAGGTCTTCCGCTTCCACAATGCCCAATGCATGCGCTGCCATGCGGTGGACGGCGATGGCGGCGTGGTGGGACCCGATCTGCGCGGGGTGCCCGGCCGCATCAGCCACGAGGCGCTGCTGGAGTCGCTGATCCTGCCCAATGCCGTCATCGCGCCCGGCTACGGCACCAGCATCATCAGCCTGAAGGACGGCAGCAGCGTCTCGGGGAGCGTGCTGAGCCAGACCGCCGATGCGGTGGTGGTGCGCCTGGCCGATCTCAGCAAGGTCACCCTGCCGGCGGCCAACATCGTGCACATCTCGCAGCCGGTGTCGCCGATGCCGCCGATGGGCCAGCTGCTCAGCCTGGGCGAGATGCGCGATGTGATCGCCTACCTGACCTCGCTGAAGTAGCTCGGCTGGCTGACGCGGCGGCCGCCCCGCCGACGCTGGGGCCGCTGCAGCATCCGCTTTAAGGCGTTCCGGGGCAATTCCTTGCGGATCGCCCTGGGGCGGGCGCTCCGGCATGCCGGCGTGCCGCTTGCCGCCGGGCGGGCCACGGGATTCCGCAGGACAAGCTCGGCCTCACTGGGTATCCTTCCCCGATGGGCAGGCCGCAAGCGAGATCGACTCCCAGGCGTTTCATCGCCGCCGGTTTGGCCGTGGCTGCGACCAGTCTGGCCCACCATCTCCTCGGTGCGTTCGGCAGCGGGGCCACCGACGTCGCCCTGGCGGCCCTGGCGATCGGCTTCAGCGCCTGGTACGGCGGCAGCGGCCCCGGGCTGTCCGCCACCGCCCTGGCCACCGCCCTGGTCATCCTCAACGCCCTCGAGAACGACGCGCTGGTGTCGCATTACAGCGAGGCGATCTCGGTCCTGGTGATGGGGGTGCTGATCAACACCATGATCCAGCATCGCGGCGAGCGCGCCCAGCTGATCGCGGTGCGCGACCAGGACCGGCATGCGCGCAGGCGCACCGAGCAGAGTCTGGTGCATGAACGCAATCGCCTGCAGACTTTGATGGACCACATCCCCGACAGCATCTACTTCAAGGATCTCCAGGGCCGCTTCGTGCTGGTCAACACCTACATGGCGCGCATCTTCCACAGCGACCATCCGCAGGATGTCGTCGGCAAGTCCGACTTCGACTTCTTCACCAAGGAACATGCCCAGCCGGCCTACGATGACGAGCAGGAGATCATCAGGAGCGGCAACGCGCTGGTCGGAAAGGAGGAGCGCGAGACCTGGCCCGATGGCCGCATCACCTGGGTCTCGACCACCAAGCTGCCGATGCGCGACGAGAACGGGCAGGTCACCGGCATCGTCGGGATCTCGCGCGACATCACCGAGCGCGTGCTCGCGGTCGAGGCGCTCGAACGGGCCAAGAGCGCAGCCGACCAGGCGAACCTCGCCAAGAGCCAGTTCCTCGCCAACATGAGCCATGAGATCCGCACGCCGATGAGCGCGATCGTGGGCATGACCGAGCTGCTGATCGACGGCGGCCTGACGCCCGAGCAGCGGGAATTCGCCGAGATCATCCAGAAGTCAGGCAATTCGCTGCTGGCGATGATCAGCGACATCCTCGACTTCTCCAAGATCGAGGCCGGGAAGCTCGGCCTCGAGAGCATCGTCTTCGACCTCGGGGTGGTGCTCGAGGATGTCGCCGAGCTGCATGCGCCCAATGCCGAGGCGCGCGGCCTGGAGCTGATCCACCGCATCGCCCCGGGTACGCCGACGCGCCTGATCGGCGATCCCGGCCGTCTGCGCCAGGTGCTCAACAATCTGGTCGGCAACGCCATCAAGTTCACCCCGGCGGGGCACATCCTCATCGACGTCTCATGCCTGAAGATCGCCGACAGCCATGCGCTCCTGCGCATCGCCGTCGAGGACACCGGCATCGGCATCACCGAGGACAAGGTCGGTGCGATCTTCGACAAGTTCACCCAGGCCGATTCCTCGACCACGCGCGAATACGGCGGTACCGGCCTCGGCCTGGCGATCTGCAAGGAGATCGCCCATGCCATGGGCGGCAGCCTGACGGTCACCAGCGTGCACGGCAAGGGCTCGACCTTCGTGCTCAACCTCAGCCTGCCGGTCGATGCCGGCCTGCCACCCAAGCGCGAGGCGCCGATCGAACTCAAGCAGCTCAAGGTGCTGGTGGTCGAACCCAGCCAGATCATCCAGCGCGTCTACAGCGAGCAGATGGTCGCCTGGGGCTGCCAGGTCGATTGCTGCCAGGATGGCGCCGAGGCGCTCCTGCGCATCGCCTCGACCTCCTACCAGCTGGTGCTGATCGACTGGCACCTGCCCGAGCAGACCGGCATCGAGCTCGGCCGCCAGCTGCGCTCCACCTCGGCTGCCGAGCAGCTTGGACTGATCCTCATCACGTCGGTCGGCCAGCGCGGCGACGGCAAGGCCGCCAGCGAGGCCGGCATCGACGCCTACCTGGTCAAGCCGGTGCGCATGCTCGATCTCTCCGGCGCCCTGGCCACCGTGCACCAGGCGCGCAGCCGCGGGGTGGCACCGGCCACGCTGGTCACCCGCCACAGCCTGGCCGAGGCGCGCGGACACGGCTCGACCTCGCGCCTGCTCAAGCAGCCGGTGAGCTGAGCGGCCGATTGCGCTGGGCGGCCGATTGCGCTGGGCGGCCGATTGCGCTGAGCGGCCGGACGCCTGCCCCACCGGCTACCAGATGCTCGCATCCAGGAGCTGCTCGATGGTCTGCCGCGGCCGTGCGAGGCGGACCTGATCGCCATCGACCACCACTTCTGCCGGCAACGGCCGGGTGTTGTAGGTGCTCGCCATCGCCATGCCGTAGGCACCGGCATCGCGCAGCGCGAGGATGTCGCCGAGCTGGGGTGCGGGCAGCAGCCGGGCGCGGGCGAAGACATCGCCGCTCTCGCAGATGTTGCCCACCACATCGACCGCGGTGAGCGGGGCGTCTCGCTCGCTGAGGTTGTCGATGCGATGGTAGGCATCGTACATCGCCACGCGCACCAGGTGGTTGAAGCCGGTATCGCAGCCGACATAGGTGCGGCCGCTGGCCTGCGCGGTGTCGGGATTGCGCTTCACGCTGGTGACCGTGGTCAGCAGCGTGCCGCTCTCCGCCACCAGGTAGCGCCCCGGTTCGAGGCGCAGCTCGAGCGGGCGGCCATAGCGGGCGGTGAACGCGCCCATCAGGGTGCTGGCCTGCGCGCCGAGGGCTGCGAGGTCGACCGCCGGCTGGCCCTCGCGGTAGGGGATGCCGATGCCGCCGCCGAAATCGACGAAGCGCAGGTTCGGCAGGCGTTCGGCGACCGAGAGGATCACCGCCATCGCCCGGGCATAGACCTCGGCATCGAGGATGCCCGAACCGATGTGCATGTGGCATCCGACCACGCGCAGCCCGCTGCCCTGCTCGAGCCGCGCCACCTTCTCGACCTGCGAGAAGTGGACGCCGAACTTGGTCAGCGGGCCGGCGGTGCAGATCTTCTCATGCGCGCCCGCGCCGATGTCCGGGTTGAAGCGCACCGACGCTTCGCGCCCGCCGGCGGCGGCCAGGCGCTCCAGGCGGTCCAGGCTGCCGCAGTTGATGGTCACGCCCTGCTGCATCGCCGTCACCATCTCGGCGTCGGTCATGTTGTTCTCGGTGAACAGGATGCGCCCGGGGTCGACCCCGAGGCGCAGCGCGATGGCGACCTCGCCAGGGCTGACCGCGTCGATGCCGTAGCCCTCCTCGACGATGGCGCGGACCACCGCCGGGCAGGGATTGGCCTTGATCGCGTAGAGTGGCAGGAACGGGCGGTAGGAGATGCTCGTGGCAAGCGCACCTGCGCGGGCGCGCACCACCGCGAGGTCATAGACGTACAAGGGCGAGCCGAAGCGGGCGATCAGCTTGGCAGCGGAGATGGGCATGGGATACCTTAAGCACGGGTCAGGCCAGGAGCGTGGAGGCGCGAACGGGAAAACAACCCTGCACCCGACGCTGCCGTACAGCGCGCCCCTGCTACCGGTGCGCCCGCCCGCTGCCCATTCCCTCATCACGCCCGCGCGGCAGAATCCCCGCCGGATGCCCATGACCACCCTGCGCTTCGTCGACGGCACCATCACCATCGACGGACTGGCCGCCGGCCACGAGCTGGTCGCCGGCCTGTGCGTCTGGGATCAGCGCATCGGCATGCATCGGGCGAAGGCGTGCGCCTATGCCGAGCTGGTGCGCCGGCTGCATGGCCGAATCGACTACCAGGACCTGGCCAGGGACTATGCCACCCTCGACCTCCAGGAGGGCCAGGCGCGGCCGTTGCGGGAGTACCAGCGCCTGGCGATAGCCGCCTGGCAGGCCAACCACCGCCGCGGGGTGGTGGTGCTGCCGACCGGGGCCGGCAAGAGCTATGTCGCCCTGCGCTGCATGCTCGCCTGCAACCGCTCCACCCTGATCCTCGCCCCAACCATCGATCTGGTCCAGCAATGGGCGCAGGATCTCTCCACCCGCCTGGGCATCGCCATCGGTCAGTATGGTGGCGGCGAGAAGTCGCTCGAGCGCGTCACGGTGTCGACCTACGACTCGGCGGTGCTGTTCATGCCCTTCTACGGCAACCGCTTCGGGCTGCTGGTGTGCGATGAGTGCCACCACCTGCCAGCCGGGGTGACCAGCCAGGCGGCGGAGATGTGCCTGGCGCCCTTCCGCCTCGGCCTGACCGCCACCCCGGAACGGACGGATGGCATGCATGCCCGGCTGCTGGAACTGCTCGGCGAGGAGGTCCACCGCACCGAGATCGGCGAGCTCGAGGGCGAATTCCTCGCCAACTACCAGGTCGAGGTGGTCGAGGTCGAGCTCGACGCCGAGGAGCTGGCTTCGTACGCCTCCAACCGCAAGACCTACCTCGCCTTCGCGCGCCGTGCCGGGGTCGACTTCTCCGCCCCCGATGGCTGGCAGCGCTTCATCGCCGCCTCGGCTCGCGACAGCGATGGGCGCGCCGCCATGCGCTGCTACCGCGAGCAGAAGCGCCTGGCGCGCGCCAGCCGGGCGAAGCTGCGCGCGGTCTGGGATCTGCTGGTCGAGCACCGCGGGGAGCGCGTCCTGGTGTTCACCGAGGACAACGATACCGCCTACGAGATCGGACGCACCTTCGTCCTGCCGGTGATGACCCACCATACCCGCGCCGCCGAGCGCAAGGCCATGCTCAGCGCCTTCCGCAGCGGCAGCTATCCGGTGATGGTGACCAGCAAGGTGCTCAACGAGGGGGTCGATGTGCCCGAGGCCAGCGTCGGCATCATCGTCTCGGGCTCCGGCAGCGTGCGCGAGCATGTGCAGCGCCTCGGCCGGCTGCTGCGGCCGCAGGCGGACAAGCTCGCCCTGCTCTATGAGATCCTCTCGGCCAATACCGCCGAGGCGTATACCTCCGAACGGCGGCGCAGCCACATCGCCTTCGCCGGCTTCGATGCGCAGCAGGAGAGCTGGTGAGGATGAGCGCGCGAGCAGCGGGCCGATCATGCTGACCAGGGAGCTCCTGCGCTTCCGCATCGCCGACGGACGCCTGGTGCCGAGCCTGCTGAAGGCCACTCCGGGCGTGCTCGCGCTGGCGGGCAGCCTGCTGGACTACTGGCAGCAGGGAGTCGGGCGCAAGCGTGGCGAGCTGGAGGACGGCGTGCTGCCCATCCTGCACCAGAGCCGCGCCCTGATCATCGGACGCGGCTTGCAGAAGCTCATCCTCGAGCGCTGCCGCTTCCGCGATCCCGAGGAGCTCGAGCAGCTGCGCCAGCGCGCCCTCGCGATCTCGGCGGCGGCGCTCGCAGAGCCGCGCGCCACGGTCGAGGAGCACCGCGCCGCGGTGGCTGCCGAGCTCGGCATCGCCTCTTCGGCGATCGTCGACCAGCTCTACGGCGACCTGCCCGATGCCGCGGTGCTCGAAGAGGCCGCCCAGCTCGCGCCCGAGCGCCTGCTCGCGATCTACAACATGGCGCTCTGCCAGGGTCTGCTGCTGGGGGCGCGCGAGATCACCGTGACCATCTGCGATGCCGATACCGGGCTGCGGCGGCGGCTGCTCAAGGCGCTGCGCTTCCGCCGCCTGCTCGCCCAGGTGCTCAATGACACAGCCGGCGCCCTGACCCTGGTGATCTCGGGTCCGATGAGCGTGCTCGACCAGTCCTCGCGCTACGGCGTCCAGCTTGCGCTCTTCCTCCCCGCCCTCGCCTGCGCCGGCAGCTGGCGCGCGCTGGCGCGGGTGACTGTGGCTGGCCGGCCGGGAAGCGCACGCCAGCAGGCCGAGCTCGAGCTGTCGGATGGGCTTGGCCTCCAGGGCGAGAGCGCCTTCCTCGGCTACGTGCCCGAGGAGCTGCGCAGCTGGCAGGCCGCCCTGGCGAGCAGGTTCCCGCACTGGCGCTTTCCCGAGGTGCAGCTGCTGCCGCTGCCCGGCGGCGAGCTGGTGGTACCGGACCTGGAGATCGAGGCGGACGGCCGCCGCATCGCCATCGAACTCTTCCACCGCTGGCATGGTGCGCAACTGGCGCGCCGCATCGCCCAGCTCGAGGCCGGGCTCGCGCCGCAGCTGGCACTCGGAGTCGACCGCGCCCTGGCGCGCACCACCGCGGTGGCACCCCTGCTGGAGCATACGGTGTTCGCCCGCCATGGCTTCCTCTTCAGCGACCTGCCGGTCGCACGTGTGCTGGGCGACGTGGTCGAGCGCTTGACGGCACCCGCGACGCCGGCCCCCCCGCCGTCCGCGGTTGTGGCGAAGGGGCGTCGCCCGTAGGGTGGCAGGCCTATGCCCAGCCGGGTGCTCATCGTCCTTGCCACCGCGACCGCCATCGCCCTCACCACTGCCCCGGGCGAGGAGCCGGCGAGCTACGCCCTGGGAGCCAGCGGCATGGCGCTGTCGGCGCCGAGCGGCTGGATCGCCCAGCGCGATCAGGATGGCGCGGCGCTGGTGCTGCGCAGTCCCGCACCGCCTGCCGACGGCGAGCCGAGCGGGCTGACCAGGCCCGGCGACCGCCAGGAGGGCGAACGCGCGCGCGGCGCGGTGAGCGTGGTGATCCAGGAGCTGCGCAGCGACGAGACCCCCGAAGCCTTCGCCCGGCGCTGCCGCGTCGACATCGAGCATCTCGGCACCGCGGTGGTGGTCAGCGGCCAGGACCCGGTCACTCTCGGTGGGCGGATCTGGACCAAGGTGAGCTACCACTTACAGGTCGGCCGCTTCACCTGGCAGCAGGAGCTGTTCGCCACCTGCATCAGCGGCTTCGGCTACTGCGTGACCTGTTCGAGCATCGAGAGCGCCTTCCCGCGCTGGCAATCCGCCTTCGCCGAGATCCTCTCCGGGCTGGAGCGCAGCCGGCCGGCCAGCGAGGCCAAGGAGCGTTCCGCCCCGGGCGAGCACTGATCGGACGCGGGTGCTGCCGAATGCGAGGCAATCGGCGGTTGTCCATGCGCAGACCTGGCCACACTGGCGCGCCGCACCCCCGCAGCGCGGTTCAGGAGCCCCGGCATGCGCAACAGCGCGCTTCCCTTCGTCGCCGCCATGACGGTCGCCATCCTCTTGGTGATGCGCATGGCCAGTCTGCCGACCGCGGAGCCGGGATCGGCCGGCCCCGAGCTGGCGAACGGCATCTTCCGCCTGCCCAAGCAGACCCGCCTGCGCCTGCCATCGGGCGCGGTGTCGACGACCAACGCCATCACCTGCTCCGCCGCCGAATCCGCCGACGGCCAGGCAAGCGACCGCTGGCGCGTGGTGGTGGTCGCCGACGAGGACCATGCGCCGCTCACTGCTGCCCTGGTGCTGGCGCTCAGCGAGCGCCTGACCGAGGAGGGGGCGGTGGTGCTCATCGATACCCTGCGCGAGCGGCCCTTGCAGCTGCCTGCCGATCGCGTGCTGTGCGTCTCGACGCGCACCGCCACGCTGCCCGAGGCCCCCGGCGGGGGGTGCAGCGCCGAGCTCGCGGTGGTCGACCGGCTGCTCGCCTTCCCGCCTGGCACGCTGGCGGCGGTGGCAGCCGCGCCGATCGCCCAACCGCTGAATGTGCGCTTCGCCATCACCCACTCCAGCCACGGCGCTGCCGGCGCGAGCATGCACTGGGGCGGCTGGTACGCCGCGGTCGGCCGCTCGATGGCCGACGAGCTGCTCGCGCGCATGGCCCCGGGCCTGTTCGCCCCCGCCGGCGCAGCCGTAGCGACAGGCGCAGCCGCAGCGACAGGCGCGGTCACGCCCGCGCACCGCGTCCTCGCCGAGCGCTCGCCCCGGGCCGACTGGCAGAGCCCGCTTCCCGCACCACCCTTCATCGAACCCGTGCGCTGGTTCGGGGCGCTGCAGGAGGAGCTGGTGCGCGGCTGGATCGGCGAGCTGCCGCTGCTCGAGATCACCGACGAGCACGGCGTGAAGACGCCGGCAATCGACCATCTCGAGCACACCCTGCGTTCCGCCCGGGTGGTCAAGGAGGCCGCCTGGACCATCGATGAGCATTCCAGCGCGGTGATGAAGATGTGGAACCGCGAGCAGGACTGCCTGATCGCACTCAAGCGCGCCGACGGCTGGGACCTGCTCTTGTGGCAGCAGCGGCAGGGGATCGTCGCGCTCTACCGCGAGTGGCTGGACCAGGCCAAGGCCGGCAGCCGCAGCGCACGCAGGCTGCTTGCGCGCTACCGCAGCGTCGCCGCGATCCCCGCCGACGAGCGGGAGCACGGCGAGCAGCTCCTGGACGGCGGGCACTGAACATGGCCGGGAGCCCTGGACAACGTGCCGCACGTGGGACGGCCCCCGAGGTCCTGGCTCCCGCCGGATCGCCGGAGTGCCTGCCGGCCGCGGTCGCTGGCGGGGCGGATGCGGTATTCCTCGGGCTGCGCCATTTCAATGCCCGCGGCCGGGCGGAGAACTTCCGCAAGGCCGAGCTGCCGCGCCATGTCGGCTATCTGCACCAGCATGGCGTGAAGTGCTATGTGGTGATGAACACCCTGGTGCACGACGACGAGTACCCCAAGGCCCTGGACCTCGCCGGCGCCGCGCACGCCGCCGGCGTCGATGCGGTGATCGTCCAGGACCTCGGTCTGTGGCGCGCGCTGGCGCATCAGCTCCCCGGGCTCAGGCGCCATGCCTCGACCCAGATGACGGTGCATGATCCGAGCCAGATCACGGCGTTGGCCGGGCTCGGCGCCGAGCGCGTCATCCTCGCACGCGAGCTGTCGCTCAGCCAGGTCGCCGCCTGCACCGCGACCGCCAGGGCGCACGGCATCCAGACCGAGCACTTCGTGCATGGCGCGCTGTGCTATGCCTACAGCGGGCAGTGCCTGATGTCGAATTTCGCCGGCTGCCGCTCCGCCAATCGCGGGACGTGCGCGCAGAACTGCCGTTTCGACTACCAGCGCCTCGCCGCCGACGGGGCCGTCGCGGCGGTCGATAGCGAGATCAGCATGAAGGATCTCGCCCTGGTCGCCGAGATCGGCGCGCTCGCCGATGCCGGGGTCGCCTCGCTGAAGATCGAGGGCCGGCTGAAGGGGCCGGACTACGTCTACACCACCAGCCGGGTCTACCGCGCGGCGGTCGATGCCTGGGCTTCCGGCCGGGCGAACGATGTCGTCCAGGCGCGCGACCTGCTCAAGGATGTCTTCGCCCGCCCGCATTCCGCCGCGCCGCTTCTGGGCGACTACTCGGCCGGCGCCCGCCTGCACCGCTACGACCCCGAGGCCGACCACGCGCCGGATGCGCATCTGCTCTCGATCGACCGCACCAGGGCCGAGCTGGTCATGCGCAGCCGGCAGGAGGTGCTCGCCGGACAGGGATACGCCTTCAGCGTCGGCTTCTTCAACGGCGGCTTCCTGGTCATCGGCGCCGAGAAGCTGCCCGGGGAGCGCTACCGCTGCCGGGTGCGCATCGCCAGCCATGGCCCGCGCCTGCCCGCCGGGCTGGCGCTGTTCCGCAACACCGACCATGCGCGCAAGCGCGAAGCGGCGCTGGCGATGTCGCGCCTGCCGCTGCCGCCCGAGGCCAAGGAGCCGACCACCGGGCTGGCGCTGGCGGTAAGCGCCGGGCCCGGCCGTCCGCTCGAGCTCACCGCCCGGGCAGGTGATGGACGGCAGGCCAGCGTGTGCGGCTCGGTGGCGGCGCAGCCAGCCACCTCCGCTCCGCTCGACGAGGCGCTGATCCGCTCGAAGATGTGCGCCTTCGGCGGCACCTCCTTCCACCTCGAGAGTCTGACCGCCAGCATCGACGGCGCGCTCTTCCTGCCATCGTCGGAGCTCAAGGCGCTGCGCCGGGCGCTGGTCGAGGAGCTGGTCCAGCAGCCGATCCCGGCTCCTCCGGCCGGTGCGGACGAGGCTGGGGAAGCGGATGCGCCGGGGCAAAGCGAGGTGCGCGCCCCGCAGCAGCCCCGCCGCCGTTCCACCCAGCTCTGGGTGGTGGTCGGTTCGCTGGAGCTTGCACAGGTCGCCCTCGACGCCGGTGCGGCGATGGCCTGGCTGGACGACCCCTGCCTCGACCTGTGGGGCGCGACCCCGCCTGCCCTCGCGCTCGATGGCTTCACGCCCGGATCGCTCGCCCTGCGCCATCCAGCGACCGCCGCGGTCAGCCCCCATCTCGCCGCCATCGGCCTGCCGCTGGTCGCCGGCCACATCGGCGTGCTGGCTGCGGCGCGCGGCTGCGGCCTGGCGGCCATCGCCGACTATTTCTGCAATGTCTTCAGCAGCGAGACGCTGACGGCGCTCGGCGAGCTGGGTGCGGACGCGGCGGTGATAAGCCTGGAATGCAGCAGCCGCGAGATCGGCCGCCTGGCGGTCCGGCGTGCGGGGATGGACGCGCCGGCGCTGGCGCTGGTCGCGCATGGCCGGCTACCGGCCATGCTGACACGCCAGGACCATGGCCTGGAAGTGGGAGAGATCATGCCGCTGCGCGCCACTGCCGACGACGGCGGGCTGTCGTACCAGCTGCAGCGCCGCCGCCATGGCGATACCGTGGTGTGGGAAGGCCGGCGGCTGTGCGCGCCCGCCCAGGTCGCCGCGACCGCCGGGGTGGTGGATGCCTGGGTGCTCGAGCTTGCGGATCTCGGCCATCAGGGGGTGGCGGAGCTGACCGGGCTCTACCGTCGCCTGCGCGACGGCGAGTGCGATGCGGGAGCGGTCGAAAAGGCCGCCCGCCGCCATGCACCCGGCGGCCTGTTCAGCGGTCATCTCGAGCAGGGCAGTCGCGAGCTCGACCTGGTGCAGAGCCGTCTGCAGCCGGCGGAGCTGCCCGAGTAGCGCGCTCTCAGGGGTCCTGGGCGCGGCCGAGGACCAGCTGGGTCAGCTCAGTGAGCTCGCGGGCGAGATCCTTGTCCTTCTTCAGGCGCGCCTCGGCCTGCCGGATGCTGTAGAGCACGGTCGAGTGGTCCCGGCCGCCGATCATCCCGCCCAGGGCATCGAGGCTGTGGCCGGTCAGCCGCCGCCCGAGCAGCAGCGCGATCTGGCGCGCGTGCGCGACCTCGCGGTGGCGGCGCTTGCTCGACAGGTCGCCAGGGCGCAGGTTGTAGCGGTCGGCGACCGCCTGCACGATGCGGTCGAAGCTCGCCACCTCGGCCCCGGCCTCCGGCCGTTCACCTTCCGCCAGCCGCTCGGCCAGCTTCACCACCTGGTGCATGTCCGGGGCGAAGGTGTCGACCAGGCGGGTGAGCTCCTCGGCCTCGAGCTGCTGCGCCGCCGCCCCGGCGAGCTGGCGCAGCAGCGCCAGGCGGGTCTCGACGTGCGGAGGCTCGATCGCCACCGCCAGGCCCCAGGCGAGGCGGGTGACCAGGCGGTCCTCGATGCCGGGCAGCTTGCGTGGCGGCAGGGTGCCGGAGAACACCAGCTGCTGGCCGCGTTCCAGGCTGCTGTTGATCAGGTGGAAGAGCTCCTCCTGCGCCAGCGCGCGATTGCTGAGCGCATCGACCCCGTCGAAGCAGATGACCGCCGCATGCTCGAGCCGCTGGCGCAGCGGCGACTGGCTGCGCTCCGCCAGCTGCTGCGCCTCGCGTGCGACGAAGTCCGCGCCGGTCAGCTCCACCGCGGCGCCATCGTCGAGGCTGCTGCGGTACTCGCTCGCGATGGCGGCCAGCAGGTGGCTCTTGCCGCAGCCGGGCGGCCCATGGAGGTAGAGCGGGTTGTGCTCCAGACCCGGCGCCTCGACCGCACGTCGGCTGGCGGTCAGCGCGAGCTGGTTGCCGGGATCCTGCAGGAAGCTCTCGAGCCGCCGTCCGGCGGCCTGGGCGCCATGCGCGACATCCTTGTGGCAGACGATGTGCAGGCCCAGGCCCTTGGCCTTCAGCAGCGCGCGCACGGTCTCGGCGGCATGCTCGCGGAAGACATCGCGCCACACCGGGTTCGGCAGCACCGCGACCATCCTGCCCGAGGTGCCGCGCCAGGTGATGGTCGGCAGCAGGACCTCGCTGAGCTCGGTTGGCAGGCTCTTGCGCAGGGCCCGCTGCACCTGGGCAGCCGCAGCGTCGCTGTCGTAGTGGGAATGCGGGTGGGGCACGTCCTCGAGCCTAGGGCCTGCTGCCGCGGGCGGTATCGGCGTTGCCGGCAGGCCGCTGCGTCGGCTCAGTCCTTGAACGAGACCTGGATATCCTTCGGCTCATTCGACTTGTCCTTGGCCTTGGGTTCCTTGTCGGTGGCCAGGATCAGCGGTACCACGCGCACCGAGATCGTCTGCTCGCCGGAGGTGTGCACGCGGGTGGCGGCGACGCGTGCCGCACCTTCGGCGTCGACGCCTGGCGGCAGCGAGAGCGAGAGCGAGAGCGAGAGCGAGATCTCCTTGTCCTTGCCCGTCGTCGTCGGGCCGATCTCGACCGGCTGATCGCTGATGGTGATCAGGTAGTGGAACTGCTGTTTGGTGGAGTCGATCGGCTTGGGCAGCTGCTTGATCGCGGAGATCGGGGTATAGCGCTTGATCAGGCCGTGCTCGAAGCGCCTGAGCACGGCATCGCTGGGCGATTGGCCGCTGCCCTGGGCGAAGCCTTCGAGATCGACCAGCACCATGCCGGGCTGACGAGTGACCTTGTAGGATTGCAGGAACACCGGGCAGGTCTTGATGTCGCCCTGGTCGGCGATCGCCGCCAGCATCTCGACCGCGATGCGGCCCGGACGCCGCTCGCCGTCGATCCAGGTGATGCGCGCGCTCGAGGCGACCTTGTTGAGGTTGATCTGCATCAGATCCTTGCGCGCCTCCTCGGCCTTGGGCACCATGCCGTCGGAGCCGTTGCCCTGCAGCAGGCGGACGACGTTCTGGGTCTCGCGTATGGCGAATTCCTGGCGCACGAACGCCAGAATGATGAGCACGGCCACGGCGACCGCCGCCACCCGCAGCGCACCTTGGGTGCGCCAGAACAGCGCTCGCAGCTCGCGGTCCTCCTCGGTGGCGTCGAGCTCGACGGTCTTGGCCAGGGCACCGCCCAGGGATACCGTCCACGGGCTCGGCAGGGCGGCGATGCGGTCCAGGCGCTCGCGTGGCAGGCTGATGGTGACGTTGCTGAAAGGGTTGAGCGGCAGCACCGGGGCGCCCATGCGCTCGCTGAGCGCCTCGGCGAAGCCGTGCACCTGGGCCCCGGATCCCGCGAGCCAGATGACCTTGGGATCGAACTGGTCGATGCGCAGCTGGGCCTTGGCGAACTTGATGTTGGCGGTCAGCACCCCGGCGAGCGCGCCGACCTGGCGCTTGATCGCCTCGTGCATCTCGCTGGGCGCGCCCTTGCCGAGCTTGGCCACCAGCTGGGCGGCATCAGCCATCGACAGGCTGCGCATCTCGGCGACCTGCTTGACTAGGTCCTCCATGCCGGGGCTCAGGGTCCGCAGGAACAGCAGCTCGCCGTCCTGCACCAGCGCCAGATGCAGATGCGCCCCGCCGACATCGACCAGCATGCCGGAGCCCTGTTCGCCCATCTGCAGCCGGTGGTAGGCGCGGAACAGGCCGATGGCCGGATGGATCAGCGCATCCAGTGTCCCGCCATGGCCTTTGAGGATGCTGCGCAGTTCGGTGAGCAGCTTGCGCTTGGTCACCATGGTCAGCAGGCGCATGTCGCCAGAGCCCAGCCCGGCGACCAGGTGCCAGGTGGCGACCACCGGCTCGGTATCCCCGGCGCTCTGCAGCTCGAAGCGCACGATCTTGCCCAGGCGCTCGACCGGGCAGGGCGGCTGGACCATGCTGCGCAGGAGCATGTCGCCATGGCTGAGGATCAGGCGCACGCGGCCGAGGGGGGTGGGAACCGGCGCGCCCTCGAGGGCCTGCAGCGGATCGCTGCCCTCGGGGACATCGTATGATTCCATGGCGATGATGCGGCCCTTGTCCTCGCGACACAGGCGGATGGCGCGGCTCGTGACCTCGATGGTGGTGCGCATGTCCCTCTGATAGGGCGTTCAGGGCCGGAATCTACTGGCGATGCGGCAGTCCTGGCAGCGGGCGTGCGCTCACCCGGGGCTGGTGGCACGCCGCTGGGGCTGGCCTTCCCCGGCTGCTTGCACCGGTGGTCGGTCGTCCTAGATTCACCAGATACCCAAGCGGCCGCGAGGCGGGAGTAGTGCTGATGCGGGTGCGTCTGTGGGGAGTACGTGGATCGCTGGCAACGCCATTGACGTCTGCTCAGGTACGTGACAAGGCCAGGGCGCTGCTTGCCGCCGCTTCCCCAGCCGACATCGCAAGCCCGCAGTCGATAGAGGCTTACCTCGACAAAAGCACGCATAGCTGGACCTACGGCGGCAACACCAGCTGTGTCGAGGTGGAGTTCGCCGATCAGACCTTCGTCCTCGATGCCGGGACCGGACTGCGTGGCCTCGGCCTCCAGCTGAAGAGCGATGGCCGCGACAAGAACCACGGCATCAACCTCTTCTTCACCCATTTCCACTGGGACCACATCTGCGGCTTCCCCTATTTCGGGCCGATCTACATGCCCGGTCGCAACCTCGGAGTGTGGTCGGGACGCACGGATGCCAAGCGACTGCTGCAAGCGCAGATGGCGGATGCGCATTTCCCGGTGAAGTGGGAGCAGCTGCCGAGCCTGATCACCTGCACCCAGCTGCCCGAGGATGCCGTCACCATGGTCGCCGGCGCCCAGGTGAGCATCCTGCCGCTGATCCACCCGGACAAGGCCTTCGGCTACCGCATCAGCTATCGCGGGCGCTCGGTCTGCTACCTCACCGACACCGAGGTCTCGAAGCACCCCAACCGCGTCGCCGAGCACTATGCCGCATTCGTGGACGGTGCCGATGTGGTGATCGTGGATGCCATGTACGGCTTCCTCGACTACCACGACCACATCAACTTCGGGCATTCGACGATCTTCAACTTCATCGATTTCTTCCGCGACACCAACATCGGCGAGCTGGTGATCTTCCACCATGACCCGATGGCCAGCGATGCTGCGGTGGAACGCCTCCACCACGATGCCAAGCGCTATACCGATCTGGTCGCCCCGCATGCGACCTGGAAGCTCAGCGCGGCGTTCGAGGGCCAGGAGTGGCGCATGGATGATCGGTGAGCGCACCTGGCCCTGCCGAAGAGCGAGCTGCGCCAGGCGGCGATCGCCGTGGCGAGGACCGCCCTGCCGGGGTGGGACCTCGTGCTGTCGTGCTAGTGAACCAAATCAACGCTTGCCCGGGCGCTTGGCATCCGCACCTTCGCACGCGCATTGCGCCCGCTCAACGCCTGGTGAAGGCGTGGACCCGCCCGCATCGGACGCCAAGCCGAGTCGATGGTCGGCTGCCGGGAGTGGATGCGCCCATTGGACGGAGCAAAGAGGCATCATGAGAAGGAGTCGGCGGTGAGCACAGCGATCGACGGAACCATCCCCAGTCTGGCCCAGCTGGTGGCCGACACCATTGTGCGCGGGGGCAGCAGCGTGGCGGCCTTCGCTCGCAGCAAGGACATCCCCTACGTCAGCTTGATGAAGCTGATCAACACCGGTCAGCCGCCTCGGCGCAAGTCGGTGCTCGATCCCCTGGCCAAGGCCTTGAACATCTCCGAGGAGGCGTTCGCGGCCTCCCTGGCCAGGAGCAAGCAGAACCCCAGCCCGGCGGAGGCTCCTCGGCAATCGGACAATGCTGCCAACCCCTTCCATGCCGCCCTGCTGCGGCTGGTGGAGGAGAAGAGCTTCACCACCAAGGCCTTCGCCGAAGCGGCGGACCTCAGCGTGCTGACCGCGGCGAAGCTGCTCAAGCGCGGCGAGCTCCCCGGTCGCGCCACCACCCATGAGAAGCTGCGCAACCTGCTCTCGCTGACCGAGATCGCCTACCGCGACCTGCTCGCCTCGTCGCGTCCGGTGGATGACGACAAGGACGCCGACCATCCTGCAGCCGGCTATGTCTCCTCCTCGACGACCACGGCACCGGCCAACACCACCAAGGGCGAACTGTTCGAGCTGATCGACCGCCTGTCGCCGGCCCAGCTGGTGGCGCTGAAGAACTTCCTGCTCTCGGTGCTCTGACCCTGGCGCGGGCATGCCGCCCGATGCCGGGTCTGCGTCTGCTCAGCTGCCGGAGGCGATGAGATCGCGGAAGACGTCCTCGAGGCTGCGCCGCTCCTCGCTCAATTCGCGTAGCCCCCCATGGGCCTCGCTCAGCGCGACCAGCTCCGCCCGCCGCTCGGGCGGGGCGTCGATGAGCGCTGTATCGCCATCGCTCGAGACCATCTGCACCCACGCGGCGGCGCGCAGGGCCGCATGCAGGGCGCTGGCATCGGGAGTGCGCGTGCGCAGGCGCAGGCGGGTGACCTGGGTGGCGCGGCGGCGCAGCGCCTCGATCGGCTCGGCCGCCACCGTGCGGCCGCGGTGGACCACCACCACCCGGCTGCAGGTCGCCTCGACCTCGGCCAGGATGTGGGTCGACAGCAGGATGGTGTGGCGCGCGGACAGCGAGCGGATCAGGTCACGGAAGTTCGCCACCTGGGAGGGGTCCAGGCCGGAGGTCGGCTCATCGAGGATGAGCAGCGGCGGCCGGCCGATGAGCGCCTGCGCCAGCCCGACGCGCTGGCGATTGCCCTTGGAGAGCTTGCGGATGTGGCGCTCAGCGTTCTCCGCCAGCCACGCGGCGGTGATCGCATCGACGACTTCCAGGCGGCGGGCCGAACGCGCGATGCCCTTGAGGCGGGCGACATGGTCGAGGTAGGCGGTGACCGTCATGTCGAGGTAGAGCGGCAGTTCCTCGGGCAGGTAGCCGATCGAACGCCGGCATGCGAGCGTCTCGCACAGCAGGTCATGGCCGGCGATGGTGGCTGTGCCGCTGGTGGGCGCGACGAAGCCGGTGAGGATCTTCATGGTGGTCGATTTGCCGGCGCCATTGGGGCCGAGGAAGCCCACCACCTCGCCGGGCTGCAGCGAGAAGCTGACGCCGTGCAGGGCCTGGAACGGACCGTAGCGCTTGCTCAGATCGATGGCGCTGAGGATGGGCTCCATGCCCTCCTTCATACCACCAGGTGGCGCATGACCAAGATGCGCCGCCTGCCAGCCACCAGTCAATGGCGACGCAGGAGCAGCAGCGGGTCGAGCAGCGCGAGTGGGAACCAGCCGAAGCCGTGATGGACGGAGGCGATGTGCGACAGCATGCGGGGCGACGGCGGCAGGAGCGGCGCACGCATGATGACCGGCGGACCCGAGATCGCGATGCCGACCGGGCCCGCCGGCGGGCAGTACGGCTGCTCGACCACCACGGTGGTGTACGGGCGCTCGACCACCACCGCCTCGGCGGTCGGCGATGCGGGGTTCGCGCCGGTGGGCGGCGGTGCGCTGGCTGGCGCCGCGGCGGCGCCGGTGGTGTCCTCGGTGGCGTTCTCGTAATGCCCGGGGATCCACACCCAGCCGGCGGCGCTGCCTGCCCAGTGGCCGGCGATCCAGCGCGCGCGCACGGGCTCGAGGATGGTCTGCCACGCGCCCGCGCTCCAGCTCCAGTGGCTGCCGGTCCACACCCAGTGGCCGGGCACCCACAGGGCCGGGGCGCCGGAGAGCGACTCTGGTGGCGGAGTGGTGGGCTCTTCGGCGCAGGCGATGCCGGCGCACATGATCAGCAGGATGGTGAGGGAGCGAAGGACGAGCATGACGGCAACCTCCCAGGGGTGATTTATTTATAGGCTAACGATAGCTTACCTAAAAATTCACCCGTGTCCAGTGCCGACCGGCGACCCAGGGGGAGGGTCCGGATGAAGTCGTAAATTGTTTTCATCAATAAATTTACGATAAACCGGCAGGGGTCGGCGCGGGGTTGCAGGTCACGGTCATTGAGGTGTGATGACGGGCTCCAGCAGGGAGTGTCAGGGCGTTGCCCAGGGCATTGGCGGTCTCGATGCACACCAGGTGCGGCCAGGCGTGCGCACCGAGGTCGGCCATGGTGGCGGCCTTGGCGGCGCCCGGATTCCACACCACCGTCGAGGACGACCCCTGCTTGCTGACAGTCAGCGCGCGCGCGCCTGCGGGATCGCTGACGGTGACCGCCGTGGTGGTATCGAGATAGACGCGGTCGACCTCGCCGACGATGCGCAGGGGCGTGTCCTGGCGGCCGTGCTCGCCGCCGCGCACCTTGTCGCGGTAGCTCACGCCTGACAGACCGGTGATGTCGATGCGCGACGCATCCGCAACCGCGAGGTAGGTATGCAGGGCATCCTCGAAGGGGAAGGGCTGTATGCCGGTATTCTCGGTGGTCAGCGCGATGGACAGCGCGCTGCCCACCGTCACCACCAGGGTGAGGCGGAAGGGGTGCGGCCAGAGGAGCAGCGTCGCCGGGCTGCTGGCGAGGGTCAGGGCGATGACGGTGTCCCCCTGCGGGGTGGTGTGCGCCTGCGCCAGCTGCCAGGTCGCGGTGCGTGCGAAGCCATGCGCCGGCAGGTCGGTGCGGCTGGGATGCGGACCGAACCAGGGCCAGCACAGCGGCACGCCACCACGGATCGGCGTGCCCGTCTGGAAGCGGCTCTGCGGGCTCAGCCACAGCACCGGTGCCTGACCACGGGGCTGGAAATGGGTGCAGTGCGCCCCCATCAGGTAGATCTCGGCCTCGGCCTGCGGATTGGCGATCAGCAGCCGTGGCAATCCGCCACCCCCGGGCGCGAGGCGGACGGTTCCGGGCAGCGGGATGGGCGTCAGGCTGTCCATGCCTCGTCTCCTGCCCCCATCATTCTCGCCCGGCGATCGAAGCCAGCCCCAGGCATGCGCGTACCCGGGGATGGGGCCAGCGGCTGTGATTGAGACAAGCATGATCGGGGATGGGCGAACCTACGCGATTCCTGTGGCGGCGCGGGCCCTGCGCGGCAGCATCGACACGGGATGACTGCCGCCATCCGTTGCACAGCATGCCAAGCGGTCGTCACACCCGACGCCAAGGCCAACGGCCAGCCGATCGCCTGTCCGATGTGCGGCCAGCCGATGGCTGCACCCCGCACCGCCGATCCCCTGGTGGGCCGCAGCATTGCCGGCCATCGCCTGATCCGCCGCATCGGCCTGGGCGCCATGGCGGTGGTCTACGAAGCCGAGCGCATCAATGGCGGCGGCCGCTTCGCCATCAAGATGCTCACCCACGAGGCCTCGCAGGACGAGGAGAACGGCAAGCGCTTCGTGCGTGAGGCGAAGCTCTGCCGCGAGATCACCCATCCCAACGTCGTCCAGGTGCACGAAGTCGGCTGCGAGAAGAAGATCCATTACATGGTGATGGAGCTGGTCGAGGGCTCGACCATGGAAGCGGTGATCGACAAGCAGGGGCCGATGCCGTGGCGGCAGGTCGCGCACCTGATCATGCAGATCGGCCAGGCGCTCGACCACATGGAGAAGATCGGCATCATCCATCGCGACATCAAGCCGGGCAACATACTGCTGACATCCAGCGGCATCGCCAAGCTGCTCGATTTCGGCTTCGCCAAGAAGCTCGGTGATCACGACACCGACCTCCCGGGCGGCACGAGCGGGAATCTGACCTTGCAGGGGGTGTCGATGGGCTCGCCGGCATACATGCCGCCCGAGCAGGTGCTGGATGCCAAGCAGGCGACCCAGACCGCCGATGTCTATTCGCTCGGGGCGACCTTCTACCATGCGGTGACCGGCCGTACGCCCTTCAACGGCAAGACCGCCTACAAGATCATGGAGAAGGTGCTCCAGCAGCCGCCGGAGCCGGCCAGAGCTGTGCGCAGCGATATCCCGGAGGCGATCAGCGCCTTCATCGACTGGACCATGGACAAGAAGCCCGAACGCCGTCCGCAGCATGCGGGCGAGCTGGTGCGCGAGCTGGAGATCGCGATCTTCGCGCCCGATGACTCCCGCCGCATCCCGCGGCTTCGTGGCCTCTCGGTGCGCAGCTGGCTGGTGCCCACCGCCTGGATCGTCGGGGGGATCGTGCTGCTGGTCGGGCTGATCGAGCTGGTGCGCTTCCTGCGCCACTGACCGTCGAGCTGCGCAGGAGGCGTGCCGCAAGGCGGACGTCAGCGCGTGCGCACCCGCGCATCCGCCAGCACCGCGCCGCAGCGCTTGCGCATGGTGGATTCGAAGGAGACGCGCTTGACCGCCACCGCACGGCGCAGCTCGCTGTCCTTGAGCAGCGAGCGGATGCTCCCCGGCAGCCGCTTCGCCAGCTGGTCGAGGCCGCCGAGCCCCTCCTCGATGCCCGCGAGCGCGCGCTGGTAGCCGAGCTGGCCGGCGATCTTCTTGCAGCCGCTCAAGAGCGCCGCCACCACCTCGGCGCGGTCGTCCAGGGTGAGCGCCTGATGGCTGGCGATGGTCGCGCCCCAGCCATCGAGGAATGGGCTGATCGGCAGCAGCAGGTCCGGGCTGCTGCGCAGGGCCTTGACCGTGCGCAGGGGGTAGTTGCGGTGGCCTTCCGGGGCCATCAGGCGCTTGTACACCGTTGCCGCGATGTGGTAGGCTGAACGGAAGGGGGCGGTGTTCTCGTGCGCCAGTAGACCGAGCTGCTGATGGTAGGGATGGCCGTGCAGATCGTCGCGCCAGAAGCTCAGGCCCTGGTCGACGTCACCGGCATTGTGGGTCAGCACCGCCGAGAGGCGCAGCGCATCGAGTTCGGCCTCCGGCGTGCGCAGCGCGCGCAGGAAGGCGTCCGCGCCGCGCTCGAGTTCGGCGACCACCGCCGCATGCAGGCGCTCGGCGTAGGCGCTGTCACCCAGCGCGAGGAAGCAGCCGAGCGCCCCGCAGGCCACCCCGAGCCACTCGCCGTCGTGCCCGCTGACCGGCCGGCCGCCTCCCACCCGGATCTGGCGGGTCGAGACGCTGCTGGTGTCCCACGCCGAGGCCGCCAAGGTGAGCTCGGCCATCGCCCGCAGGTTCCCCGGACTCTCGCGCTGATCCCACAGCACGCCGCGGATCTTGGCGTCGACATCGGTGGGGATGAAGGTCGCGACGGTGGCGACATGGCAGGCGAAGCAGAGGGCGAAGTAATCCACCCGCTCACTGCCGGTCGGCTCTTCGCGGTAGGCGAAGCCGGTGCCGGCGGCGACGATCCGCCACCATCCGAGCGGATGGCTGGCGAGCTCGCTGAGGCGGACCGGACCCGGCCCAGGCTGCACCTCTGGCGGCAGATCGGCGAACAGGAAGGGCGCCGTGTTGCGCACCAGGCCGAGCAGGTTGCCGGGCCCGATCAGGCCATTGAAGCGGCGGACCTCGTTCATCCCTGCCGGTTGCCCATGGTCGCGGTTGTAGGCGCCCGCAGTGGGGCGACAAGCCCGGCGGAGCGTGCGCGCCCGCTCGTCAGGGCTTCGCTGCCTGATCGGCGTCGTAGGTCTTGAAGAAGATCGGCGCGCTGGTGTGGCTGTCGAGATCGACATCGATCTCATGCAGGGTGGCGATCGAGCGCAGCACGTCGAGGCCCTTCAGCGGCGGGGCATGCGGCAGCACCACCGTCTCGAGCGGCATATCGCGCAGCGCGGTGATGTCGCTCACCTCGGTGCCAGAGAGCACCAGCCAGGTGAGCGGCATGCCGCGCAGGGGCGTCAGATCGGCGATCGGCACCTTGTCGAGGTGCAGCCAGGTCAGGCGCTGGCCCTTGAGCGGCGAGAGATCGTGCACCGAGGTGCGGTTGAGCCGCAGCCGGGTCAGGGGCATGCCGGCGAGCGCAGCCAGGTGCGTCACCTTGGTATTGGAGATGTCGAGCTCGATCAGCGGCAGCCCGAGCAGCGAGCTGAGATCGGCGATCGGCGTGGAGTCGACGAACAGGTGGGTGAGGGACATGCCCTGCAGCGCTGCGAGATCGAAGATCTTCGAGTCGCTCAGGCTCAGCTCGGTCAGCGGCATGCCATGCAGCTGGGAGAGATCGGAGATCCCCGTATGGCTGAGCGACAGCTTGGTCAGGCGCAAGCCCTTGAGCATGCCGAGGTCGGAGATCGGCAGGTTGTTGAGGCACAGCTCGACCAGCGGCAGGCTCTTGAGCACGGTGAAATCGTCGACCTTGGTGCCGGAGAGGTCGAGATTGGTCAGCGGCATGGACTTGAGCGCGCTGATGTCCCGGATCGGCATGCCGCTGAGATCGAGATTGGTCAGCGGCATGCCGGCGAGGACCTTGATCGAGCCGGCGTCGGTGTTGGCCAGCACCAGCTGGCCGAGCGGCATCCCGGCCAGGGGGCTGAGATCGCGCACGTGGGTGTCGCCGAGGCGCAGCAGGTTCAGCGGCATGCCGGCGATCGGCTGAAGATCCAGGATGCGGCTGCCGGTGAGGTCCAGGCTGCTGAGCGGCATGTCCTGGAGCGGAGAGAGGTCGTCGAGCACGCGGTTGGTGAGGGTCAGCGAGCAGGTGCCATCGCTTTGCAGCTTCAGCCCGACCCCGCTGCCGGGCCAGGCGCGGTCCAAGCGCAGCTGGTAGGCCTTAAGCAGCCCCTCCTTCGAATCGAGCATCGCCTCGGCGAACTTCGATTCGCCCTGGATGAGGAAGGTGTTGGCGAAGGCCTGGGTGGTCTCGGAGCTGGTGCCCTTGGCCTCATGGCACATCTTCAGGAGATTGACCGCATCGATGTCGGTGGGCTGGGCTTCAAGGTAATGGGTCAGGTCCTTGGCCGCAGCGGGGTAATCCTGTTCATGGATCAGCAGCTTGGCGCGCAGCTTGTAGCCCTGGATCAGCGTCGGGTCGTAGCTGAGCGCCTGGTCGACATCGGTCTTGGCATCGGTGAAGTCCTTGTGCTCGATGCCGCGGCGGGCCTTCTCGATCCACGCCGGGGCCGAGGTGCGCTGCTCATCGTGGCGATGCGCCTGCTCGGCGGTGAAGCTGGCCAGCGCCTGCTCGGCCTCCATGCGTTCGCGCAGGTTGATGCGGAAGGCCAGCGTCACCACCACCACCAGGGCGATCAGGCCGGCTGCACCGACCGCGGTCGCCGCGCGGTTGCGCTTCACCAGCTTGACCACCGCCTCCCAGGGGGTGTCCTCCTTGGCGCTGACCGAACGGCCCTCGCGGTAGAGCTCGATGTCGCGGATCAGGGCCTCGACGGTCTGGTAGCGGTTCTTCTGGGCGTTGGCCAGCGCCTTCATGGTGATGGCGCTCAGCTCCTTGGGCACGTGGCGCTTGCCCGCCGCCTTCTCAGGCGGGCGGATCACGCCGGCACGCACTTTCTTGAGGATGTCCTCGACATCCTTGCCGCGCACCGGCTGGTGCAGCGAGAGGATCTCGTAGAGGATGGCGCCCAGGGAGTAGATGTCGCTGCGCCCATCGATGCTGGCGATGTTGCCGCGCGCCTGCTCCGGCGACATGTACACCGGCGTCCCGGCGATCACCCCTTCGATGGTGCGTTCCGCCTCGGAATCGTTGCGGAAGCTGGAAATGGTCTCCTCGATCTCGGTGCCCTTGATCTCCTCCGGCTGGGCATCGGAGCTGCTCTCGTCGTCGCCGTGGTTGCGGCGCGAGATCCCCACCCGGGCCAGCCCCCAGTCCATCACCATCACCTCGCCGTAGTCCCCGAGCATGATGTTGGCCGGCTTGAGGTCGCGGTGGACCACGCCACGGCTGTGCGCGAAGGCCATGGCGTTGCAGATCGAGAGGAAGACCGTAAGCAGGAAGTTGAGCGAATGCTCGCGGTCGCCGCGGTTGGGATTCTTGCGGATCTCCTCCAGCAGGTTGGCCAGGCTGCGCCCCTTGACCAGCTTCATGGTGAAGTAGATCCGTCCGCGCGGATCGACGCCGAGCTCATGGATCGGCACGATATTGGGGTGCTCGAGCTGCCCGGTGATCTGCGACTCCTCGACGAAGCGCGCCCGCTGCACGGCATTGGTGTCGTGGCGCATGACCTTCATCGCCACATCGCGGCGCACCGCGCGGTCGGTGACCTTGAGGATGACGCCCATGCCGCCTCGGCCGATCTCCTGGGCATCGCCATATTTGTCGTTGCCGGCAGCGATGCGCAGCACGTCATCGACGGTCTGCGGCACCAGCATCGGTTGCCCGCGGTTGACGATGGTGGCGGGGCGTGGCGGCTGCTCGGCGGGTGCGTCCGCCGTCTGCACCATGGTCTGCTGCAGGCCGAAGTTCTGGCGCGGCTTCGGGGGCGCTCCCATGGCGGCCCCAGCAGGGTCGCTTGCGGGAGCCGGGGCGGTGGACTGGGGCGACGCGCCGCCGGGCGGCAGGGTCTGCGCCAGCGGCGGTGCTGATGCCGCCGCCGGCGCCGGTGAGCCGGCGGGTGCCTGCGGCTCGAACGGGACCGCGGTGATGCCGCCGACCGGGGTGAGCATGCCGGGGGAGAAGATCAAGCCGCACTCGCCGCAGCGGATGCGCGTCCCGAGGGTCAGCCCGGTGGTGCGGTAGCGGCAGCGGCAGCGCGGGCACGGCGCGATCTCCGGCATGCCGGCCTCAAGGGGATTGCCCAGCGGAGGATGTCCTGGATCAGGCAATCGTCGGTCTCCCGCCGCAAGGATGACGGCGGAACGCCAGTCGCGCAAGCACGGCTCTGCGCGGGGGGCTGATGGTTGAGCACGCCAGCTCAGCAGCAGCGCGGACCGCCGCCGCGGCGATCGAAATACCGGCGATAGAACTCCCGCCGGCTGAGCAACTTGTGCTTATGCCCCTGATGCTCGGCGCAGTAGCGCTCATAGGCATCGTCGCCGGACCAGGAGCGTAGCCCTGACCACAGCGCCGCAAGCAGGGTGCGCCAGGGTCGCATCAGGCCTCGCGCAGCACGGCTTCGTCCGGTCCGCTGATGGCCGGGCCGGACGGATGCAGCGGACGCCGACCGCTCAGCAGCAGCAGGCTCTCCCAGGCGCACAGCAGGATCATCGTGCAGATGATGCCCATGAACACCGCGCATAGCGTGCAGTTGAGATGCAGGTTGAAGAGCAGATGGCGGCTCTGCTCTGCTTGCGCGGCGCTCAGCGTACCTGATGCCAGAGCGGCGCTCTCCTGGTCGGCCTTGGCCAGGAAGCCGATCGCCGGATTCATCGAGGTGATCTTGACCCAGCCGGCATCCAGGGTCACCAGGGCGAGCCAGGCCAGCGGCGCCACGGTGATGAATGCATAGCGCCACCTGCCCATGCGCAGCAGGATCACCGTCGCCACCGCCAGCGCGACCGCCGCCAGGACCTGGTTGGCGATGCCGAACAGCGGCAGCAGGGCCGCCACCCCGCCCCGCTTGTCGGCGATCGAGGCGAGCACGAAGTAGCCCCAGCCGGCGACCACCAGGCCGCTGGTCAGCAGCATCGCCGGGTACCACGAGACCCGCCCCAGGGGCGGGTAGATGTGGGCGAGCAGGTCCTGGAGCAGGAAGCGGCCCACGCGCGTGCCGGCATCGACGGTGGTGAGGATGAAAAGCGCCTCGAAGAGGATGGCGAAATGGTACCAGAAGGCCATCGTCCCGCTGCCGCCCAGAGCGGTGCTGAAGATCGAGGCCATGCCCACTGCGAGGGTGGGCGCGCCGCCGGCGCGCCCGACGATGGTGGTCTCATGGATGGCGTCGGCGACGCGCGCGAGATCGCCAGGCGTGATGCTCGAGCCCAGGGCCGTCAGCCAGAGGTTGACCTTTTCGGCCACCGCCGGCAGGTCATGGCTGAACGCTGCCAGCGAGCCTGAGTTCATCGCGAAGTAGACGCCCGGCTGCAGCGAACAGGCGGCGATCAGGGCGAGGATCGCCACCAGGCTCTCGGTCAGCATGCCGCCATAGCCGACCAGCGGCGCATCCGCCTCGCTGGCCAGCAGCTTGGGCGTGGTGCCGCTGGCGACCAGCGCGTGGAAGCCGCTGATCGCCCCGCAGGCGATGGTGATGAAGCAGAAGGGGAAGATCCTGCCCTGGACCACCGGACCGCTGCCATCGGCCCAGGCCCCGGCTCCGACGCACAGGGGATTGACCGCCGGCATGCCCATGCCCGGGAGCACCCAGACCACGCCGAGGGCGAGCAGCACGATGGTGCCGACCTTGACGAAGGCGCTGAGGTAGTCGCGCGGCGCCAGCAGCATCCACACCGGCAGCACCGAGGCGATGAAGCCGTAGGCGATGATGCCCCAGGCGATCTGGCGGCGATCGAAGGTGAAGGCCTTGGCCCACGCCGGAGCGTCGGCCACCATGCGGCCGAGGAGTAGCGCTGCGATCAGCAGAGCCACGCCGATGGCGCTCGCCTCCATCACCCGGCCAGGCCGCAGCACGCGCATCCACACCCCCATCAGCAGGGCGATCGGCAAGGTGGCGAGGATGGTGAAGGTCGCCCAGGGCGATTCCGCCAGCGCATTGACCACCACCAGGCTGAGGAAGGCGATGAGGATGACGATGATCCCCACGATCGACACCAGCGCCAGCACGCCGGCGACCGGCCCGACCTCCTCCTTGGTCATCTGGCCGAGGGATTTGCCGTCCCGCCGCAGCGAGGCGCAGAGGATGACCAGGTCCTGGGCGGCGCCGCCGAGGACCACCCCGACGATGATCCACAAGGCGCCCGGGAGGAAGCCGAACTGGGCGGCGAGGATCGGGCCGACCAGCGGTCCGGCGCCGGCGATGGCGGCGAAGTGGTGGCCGAACACCACCCAGCGGTTGGTGGGCATGTAGTCGTGACCGTCATTGCGCAGCACTGCCGGTGTCGCACGACCCTTGTCGAGGGCGAAGATGCCACGCGAGATCAGGCGGGAGTAGAAGCGGTAGCCGATCACATACGAGCACAACGCGGCGGTCAGCAGCCAGGCGGCATTGACCGATTCCCCATGCGCCAGGGCGAGGACGGCGAAGGCGGTCGCACCCAGGGCGGCGATGAGCGACCACAGCAGGACGGACAGCAGCTTCATCGGCACCTCGGCTCCAGGCCCACCGGCGGGCGGGCATGGCGGCAACCCTAGTGCCAATCTGCGCACATCCAGGGGCGCCCGCCGGGCGGTTCATTCGACCGCGCGGGGGCCTCAGCCCGCCGCCTCGAGCGCGACCAGCACGATCTCGAGGCCGCCAGGCTGGGAGCCGCGCGGGATGATGGCGCCATCGGGCAAGACCTGGAACAGCGCTGGCTTGAAATTGCCCACCCATACCTCGCCCAGCGCATGCGCCAGGCTGTGGCGCGCGCCGGCACGCTGCCAGTAGAGCGTGCGGCCGTCGGCGACGGTGATGAGCACGAACCAGCGGGGCGCGGTGTCCATGCGCGCATGGTGGCGGGGAGGGTGGCCCATGCCAGTACCGCCGCCGCATCGGCCAGACCGGGGGTCATGGGTGGAATGGCGGTCCGGCCAGGACATAACCGGTAGCCATGGTGGCGAGATCCCTGGTGAGGTGGAGCGCGGCATGGGTGCGCGGCCTGGCCGTGGCCGCCGTCCCCGCCTGGGCCTGGTCGGCGATTGCGGGCCTGCCGGAACCACCCACGCCGCGCGACCTGCCGCAGGCGTGGTTCTCGGTCAACGATGACATGTTCGGCGATGCCATCCTCGACACCGATGATTTCCGCACCGGCAATGCCAATGGCGGCCTGTGCATCGGGCGGCTGGTGATCGCCGGCGACTACAGCGTCCTGACCCATCGTCTCGATCCCAGCTACGATAACGGCACCAGGAGCGATGAGCTCTCCCTCACCATCGGGGCACGCCTCGAGGACCTGCTGCCGGATGGGCTGCGCGAGCGCTCGCTGCTGATCGCCGGCATCGGCACACGCATCGATGGCAATCTCGGCGGCGAGCGACTCCAGAACGCCATCCACCGCCGCTTCGGCTTCCCGCAGACCAGCCTGACCTACGACCATGCCGACGATTCCACCACCGGCCTCGGCTACTGCTACGGCAGCATCGACAGCGATCCCTGGCGCCCGCTGGCTGGCGGGCCGGGGATGATCGTGCAGCTCGATGGCGAGGCGATGGCCAGCCTGCTGGGGGAATTCCAGGAGAGCGTCGGCATCACCATGGCGCTGGTCGGCGGACAGGGCAGCGCCTGGATCGGCTGCAACTACCAGTGGAACGGCGGGCAATGGGCCAGCGCCACGGCGGCGGTGGTGGCTGAGCATGAGGCCGGACCCTGGCTGACGGTCGGCCTGGCCAAGCGCGACAGCCTGTTCATCAGCGCCGGCATCGATCTCAAGACCCATGGCATCAGCGGCTCCGTCGGATGCGCGCTCGATGCCGCGCCACCTCCGGTCGGCGCCGCGCTCGATGTGCAGGCCCCGGCAGTGGTCTACACCCAGCAGGAACTCGAGTACTTCCCCGGTGGCGGCGCGCTGGGCGTGCAGGTCCGTGGCGTCGTGTGGTCGGACCACGGGGACGGGCCCATCGCTGCGGACTGGGCCTGCGAATGGATGCTGGACTACCATTTCGGCACCGACCAGGACTACCAATGGCAAGGCAATCGCGTCGATGTCGATCAGGCGCTGGCGGGCCTGGAGCCGGAGTGCAGCGTGCGCCCGGGTGGCGGTGCGCTGCTGCTGCAGCCGTTCGTCGACGGCGGGGCCGGCGCCCGCTTCGAACGCGTCAAGGTGACCTCGGCCGGGGCGCATCGCTTCGACCAGGCGACCGCCGGCGCCATGGTGGTGCAGGGCGGAGGCGGGGTGCGCATGCGCGTGTGCGCGTTGGCTGATATGCGCGACCCGCATTGGTACAATCTCGTCTGGATCGGCTACGGCTACGATTTCTGGCATCCCCTCGAGCGCGCTCAGGTCAGTGCAGGAGCTGACCGCGCCGACTACCTGTGCCCCGGCATGGGCGGCCATTATCTGCTCGGCATGACGATGGCCTGGTAGGGGTCTCCGGCAGGCTGTCCGGAGGCGCGGCAGCTGCGACGATGAGCGGTGCAGAGCCGTCTGGCCGTGACCCCGGATGCGCTCCATCTCCTTGTGGATGAGTCATTTGCGCAGCCGTTCCGAGACCAGGCCTCTGCTGGAAAATCCACCACGGGACAACAGCGCGGTGACGACATTATAGTCGTGAACCACCCCAACCGTCTGGAGACTGCCATGTCCCGCATCCTGCTGTTCGTCGTCCTCGCCACTGCCGCGCTGTCGACCCAGCTGATGGCCGAGACCATCCGCGAGGACGAGCATCCGCGCTTGGAGCGCTCGATCCATGAACTGGAAGAGACCATCAAGTTCCTCGAGGCCGCCCCGCATGACTTCGGCGGCCATCGCGACGAGGCCCTGCATGACTGCCGCGAGGCGCTGCGACAGCTGCGCGAGGCCCTGGCCTTCGCCAGGAATCACGACCACTAGAGGCGTGCCGCAGGTCCGCCTTCGCGGAATCGCGCGAGTCTGGCTGCTGAACGGCGCTCCCGCAGCCGGGGGCCCATGCCGCCGGTCCGCCTGCTCCAGCGCCGCCCGCCTTCGACCGCTCACCAGCTGGATGGCTCGGTGCGCAGGCGCTCGATCCATTGGATGGTGCCCCCCATGTTGGGATCCATCATCGCCCCGGCATAGCTGGAGGGGTTAGCGGCGCCGCCACCGGTATAGGTGTGGGTGGCGACGGCGAAGAACTCCTCGTGGTACTCGTGCAGGTAGTTGAGATCGATGGCGGTGGTGGCAGGGCTCCACTCGACGCGGTACCACATGCGGACCTCCTCGAGCACCAGGGAGCTGAAGTACGCCGGGTCGTTGTTGAACAGCGCACCCGCCTGATCGCCCTGCACCTCGGTCCAGCTGCGGTAGCCCTGGGTCCCGCCCGCACCGCAGGTGACGGTGAACACCGAGCCGGTGGGTTCGCGCACCAGCCGGAACCAGGACATGCCAAAAGAGTTCGACCGCGGGGTCGGGTCCCCCTGGAGCCAGCTGGAGAAGTTCGCCGCCGAGATCGGTCCGGCCGGATCAGCGGGATTGGGCGCCCAGCCATTATCGGTCACCGGCTGCGGGTCGGGATAGCGCAGGTAGGAGTTGCCGCTGTCGGGGGCCGCGGTCTGCACCGGATTGTAGCTGGCGGTCAGCTGGATCGCGCACGGGGGCTGGTTGAGCACATGCATGGGGAAGCGCACCGGCACGCCGATGGGGAAGTTGGTGGAACCCTGGCCACCGCTGTCGATCGGATGCTGGCTGGCCGCGCGCATCGCCGGGGTGATGGTCCCGGTGTTGACCCGCGGCCCGAGACCGCCATCGCGGACATCGATCCAGCCGAAGGCCTCGGCGTGCTCGCTGCTGGGATTCACGGCCGGCTCCCAGCCGAGCCGGGAAGCCTCCTGGATGTAGCTGCAGGCGGCAGTGAGCATGATGCGCGCCTGGGTCTCGCGCAGCAGCACGCTCATGTCCTCGACGTCGTCGCGCACCGTCATCAGGAACACCAGGGCGGTGGAGGCGAGCAGGGCCGACATGCCGGCCACCAGGATGAGCACCGTTCCCCGGCGCGCAGGCGTTGTCCTCATCATGGCGGCGTCCCGTAGTCGAGGGTGGCATCGGTATAGGGGTTCACCACCCAGCCGCTGGTGGGCTGGCGCTGCTGGCGGGCGCCGCGCAGGGTGGTGCCCGTGCAGGTGAAGGGGATGACGAAGGTGCTGCCGGTCAGCGGCGAGCGGCAGGTCACCAGGCAGGCGCTCACAGGATGGCCGCGCTCGATGAAGCGGTGGACCTCGAAAGTGACATCCGGCCAGTTGGCCGGCCGGCTCGGCAGCAGGTCGGCGGTACTCGCGCTGTTGGCGAGGAAGGTGGTGACGGTCTGGAAGTTCCACGAGGTGTCGCGTCCGTTGTAACCGACCGCGGCCCAGGTGCGGCAGAGGTTGCTCGCCGCAGCCGCCGGACCGGGGAGGAAGTAGCGCGAACCGTTGCTGTTGCGCACCCGGCCCTTCATGTTGTTGTCGCCGCCGTCGTTGCAGCACAGCCAGGCGCCGTTCTGGATCATCGCCAGCGGGATGCCGCCCCAGGTTATGCCGGTGGGCGCGCCCAGGGGCGCGCTCAGGCCATGGTAGGTGAGGAAGGCGTTGGAGGGCAGGTACTCGTAGATGCCGTAGAAGCCCAGGGCATCGACCAGGCCGCGCACCTGGTCGTCGTACCAGTAGTGCCATGACTGGGTAGGATCGAGGTTGTCATAGATGCCGAAGGTGCCCCAGCATTCGGTGGTGTTCGACTCCTCGGGCAGATTGCCGCGGCACCAGGTGCGCGCATCGTAGGCAGCCCAGGCGAGCGGATTCGCGTTCCAGCCGCCGCGCGGGGCGGTGGCGCTCTCGCTGAAGCCCGACTGGGTGTCGAGGAACGGCCCTCTGGTCACCGCATCAGGAGTCAGCGCGAAGGAGGTGAAGGGCATGTAGCCGCCCGAGCCCTCCTGGCCGCGCAGGGGCTGGGCCGCGGAGTTGCTGGGATCGTCGGTGAGGGCCCAGAAGTCGACCTCCTCGAGCGCCTGGCTGATGCCTGCATGCAGCAGCTGGTTCTCCACCGCCAGGCGCTTGCTCGCGGTCACCGCCTGGGAGGCGAGGCGCAGGCCGGAGAAGCAGGTCAAGAGCAGGACCATGCTCAGGCTGATGGCGATCATCAGCTCGATCAGGGTGAAGCCCCGGCTGCTCGGGCAGGCCAGCGGATGGCGGGTCATGGCGACAACCTCAGCGCAGGGTGATGGGGATGCGGGGATCATAGTAGTTGAAGCGTGCGACCAGGGTGGCGTAGAGATGCACCGATCGGCTCTGCGGTCCGCGATCGAGGGTGTAGTTGTGGTTGCGATCGGCGCCGTAGATGCCGTTGAGGATGGGCAGGGCGCCGGGACCGCCGGTGTCGTTGCTGCCGCCATTGATCATCATCCCAGCCACCGGGGTGCCGGTGGCCACCGTGCTGGTGCTCTGGGTGAAGCTCAGCATGCGCTCGGGATTGCGCAGGAACAAAGCGTCCAGGTAGGGCAGGCCGATGTAGAGGCGGTTGAGGTAGGACCCGGAGATGTTGGAGGCGTCGAGGCCGGCGCACGGGCATTTGCTCGCATCCAGGGGGGCGCTCGGGGCGGTCTCGGCATCCTCGTAGGACTGCCAGTCGACCGCCCAGAACACCAGCTGGCGGCAGCGCTCTGAGGACGAGAAGGGCCTGGTCAGGGTGAAATGCGAGGCGTCGCCCCACAGCGGCTGGCCCGAGCCCCGGGTGTCCATCGGCACGAAGGGGGATTGCGTATTGTCGAAGCCGCCGCCCATGACCACGCCCGGATAGGCGGCCGGCATGCCGATGCTGGTGACCGCCTGCGCCGAGATCGGCTTCCACTGCGCCGCCAGCACCGCCGGGCTGGTGCCGATGATGGCACCAGATCGCGGGGTGGAGAAGAGGTCGTACTCGATCAGCGGGTAATCCGTCATGATGCAGCGGGTGATCGGGCGTGGCGCGCCCCAGTCGTAGGGGAAGCTCGCGGCATAGCGCATCGCCATGGCCTTGCAGCGATCGTGGTAGTAGCGCAGGCGGTCAGCGGTCAGGGGCGCACCCTGGAACTGCACCTGGGCGAGGTTGGGGATCGGTTCGCCGAGCTGCTGGATATAGTAGGTGGACATGACGAAGGCGAGGAAGCGCAGGCACTGCACACGCATCGCGATCTCGGCGCGCGCGGTGGCCTTGGTGCCGTTGTAGCCTTCGCCTGGTGACAGCTCGGCCAGCTGGCAGAGGGCGGAGAAGTCGCTGTCGTAATTCTGGCCCAGGGTCACGAAATCGGTGGTGGTCGGCGCCAGGAGGTAGTTCTGGAATTCCTGGGCAGCCCCCATGCCTGAGACCGGGAGCGGTCCTAGGGGATCGGTGATGCGCCCGAACTTGTCGGTGCAGTACGCCAGTATCGCGCTCATCAGCGGAGCGCGCAGCGGTCCGATCACCGCTTCCCGGTTGGCCAGGGCCGGAATGTTATCGGTAAGGGCCGTCTCATAGGCCACCGTGGCCTGGAAGATGCCATCCATCAGCGGATCGCGGTTCGTCGGCGGCTGCGCCGCGGCCACCCCGGAGCTCCAGCCCTCCAGCGAGCTCTCCGAGCCGATCGGGGAATTGGCGTTCGAGGTGATCAGCGGCATGAACTGGCTGCCGCTGTTGAACACCGCATAGAGCGGCGGCGACGGATAGGCGGCCCGGTAGGGCCACGCCTTGTAGCTGAACACCGGGACGGCGTTGTTCTGCGCATAGCCGGAGACCGCGAAGACCAGCTTCTGCGCCTCGCTGGAGGCGGAGACGTTGATGTATTGCGGATCGATGGTCGGGATCGAGCGGGCATCGGCGTAATAGAGGTTGGCTCCCTGGTTGATCAGGGTGCGTATCTCGTCGTTGTCGGAATCGAGCCGGCGGGCGATGTCGGGGGGGATGGGCATGATGCCGGAATCCCAGCGCGATAGCCTGGACTCGAGGTCCCAGCGGGTGGAGGTATAGCAGAACGGACGCGCCTCCCAGGGTTCCGGCGTCTCGAAATCGGCGATGCGCTCGGCGTTCGACTTGCCGCTGAAGAATTCCAGCATCTCGAGCGCCTGGGTCGACGCGAGCAATTCGAAGCGCGCCTTCTGCTGGGTGCGCAGGCCGGTCGGGATGAGCACCATGACGCTGACCACGCCGAAGGAGATCAGCACCAGGGACAGCGCGACCTCGAAGAGGGTGAAGCCGCTCCGCGCACCTCTGGTGCGGGCTGCAGACCCATGATTGGTTCTACCGGGGAAGGTGCAGTCGGCGCGCTGGGCAGTGGTCTTGGGCATGGCGTGTATCCATATCCAGCGGTGTGGCGAACATGCCAGATACATGGCATTTTACCGTGGAAAATGTGTTCTACGGTGGTGACGGGAGACGTCCCGCCGACCGGACAGGATGATTTTCCGGCGGTGCGCCCGAGCGCCAATCCTAGCACATTTATGATTTGAATCGTTTCATCGAGGCCATGCCCGCGGACCACCTGTATCCTGGGTGATCGTCTTGCCCCGGAGCCGGATACGCCCAGGCGGCGGCCATGCGCGCGACCGCGAGCTCCCCGGGTCCACTGCGTCCACTCCTGGCAGTGGTGGCGCGGATCGGCGCGCTGAGCTGGGCCAGCGGGCCCACGCACCCGTCAGCTGCGAGGTGCAGGCGGCGCGGTCAGGGAGAGGAAGGCCTGCTCCAGGCTCTCGCCCAGGTCGGCTCGCCGGATCATGATGCCGCGCGCGGTCAGCAGGGCCTGCACCGCCATCGCCGCGGCATCGCCCGCGTCGCTGAGGGTGATGGCGAGCATGCCATCCTGGCGCTGCTCGACCGCGGAGACCCCGGGCAGCCGACCCAGCGCCTCGCATTCCTCGCCGGTGAGCGGCCGGGCGCAGACGACGCGCAGCAGCGGATGACGGCGGCAGACCTCGCTGACCGTGCCGTCGGCGCGCAGCACGCCGCGCTCGAGGATCACCACCCGATCGCAGAGCTCCTGCATCTCGGCGAGATCGTGCGAACTCACCACCACCGCGACATCCGCGCTGCGGACCTCGCGGATCAGGCTGCGGATGCCGCGCGCATTGACCGGGTCGAGGCCGGCGGTCGGCTCATCCAGGAGCACCACCGCCGGATCGCCGAGGAAGGCCTGCGCCAGCGCGAGTCGCTTGTACATGCCATGGGAGAGTTCGGTGGCGCGCTGGCCGAGGTAGTCGCCCAGCCCGAGCCGGACAAGCATCTGGGCGACCTCGGCTTCGGCCGCCTGCTGGCTGCGTCCGACGAAGCGCAGCAGCCAGGTGAGCTGCTCCAGGATCGGCAGATCGCCCTGGAACCAGGCATCCTGGGGCAGGATGCCGATGCGGCCGAGCGCCTCCTTGAACGTCCGCCCCTGGACCAGGACGCGGCCGGCATCGGCGCGGATGTATCCGGCGATGATCGAGAACAGCGTGGTCTTGCCCGCGCCGTTGGCGCCCAGCACGCCGACGATGGAGCCGGCCGGGACGGCGAAGCTGACCCGGTCCAGCACCGTGCGCCGGCCATAGGCGCGGCTGACGCCATCGATCAGCAGTGCGGCGGTCATCTCACAGGTCCTTGGTCTGGAAGGAGCGCAGTCCCAGATACAGGTAGAGCGCGGTGTAGGCGAGGCAGGCCGCCGCCGCGCCGGCGATCGACCACGGTGAGGGATGGAAGAGCCAGAATTGCAGCGCCGCGGGCACCACGTGGATGAGGTAGATCAGCGGCTCCCAGATCTCGGCCGAGAGCACCAGGGCGAGGATGGGCACGCCGATCACCACCGCATTGACCAGCGCCAGCACCAGCAGCCCGGTATCCAGCAGGGTCGAGAACCACAGCCCGAGCGCGACATAGGGCAGGGTGGTGAGGATCAGCGCGGCGGCGGCCCAGGCGCTCCAGGCGAGGTGGGCGCTCCAATTGATGCCGGGCTGGACCAGACCGAGGGCGACGGTCGCGATCGTTACCAGGACCAGGGTCGCGCCGGCTGCCAGCAGCGCCGCCGCGAGGAAGCGGCCGAGGTAGATGGTCGTGCGCGAAGTGCGCACCAGGAGGAAGCGGAAGCCGTGCTGGGCGGCATCGCGCGAGATCAGGTTGAACGACGCACCGGCCGCCCACAGCCCGGCGAGGACGGAGAACATCAGCCAGGTGAAGGAGGTCAGCGCGACGTGGTCCTGGGTCAGGTGGCGGGCCCAGACGGCGCTGCTGGGCTCGCCTTGCATGGCGGTGGCCGGTTCCTCGTGCAGCACCGTGCGCAGCACCCAGCGGGTAGCGGTCTCGACCAGCACCCCGGGGACGGGAGCCGGCTTGCCATTGCCGAGGAACCTGCCGTTCACCCGTTCGGCCATCCCCGCCAGGTAGACCACTACCAGCACCACCATCAAGCCGCTGGCGACATAGCCGAGCAGGAAGGCCGGTCCGGCCGCGCCGCGCAGCGTCTGCCGCAGCGAGAGGCGGAGATTCAGCCGGACATGCCCGGCGTTCGCGCCCCCGCCGCTGGTGGCCAGGGCGCGCTTCAGGGCGACCGGCTTCCACACATCGTGCACCACGACATTAATCCACACCAGGAGCACCAGCGGATGGAAGGCCGCCAGCAGCCCGATCATCACCCCGGCACCCGGGTCCGGCAGGTTCATCATCCATACCACCGCCATGGTGATGGCGAGCACAGCGTAGAGGTTGGCGACCCACCTCCCCCACAGCGGCGACTGCCGCCGCAGGCCGAAGCCCGATATCAGCAGAAGAGCCGAGCGCAGGCCGCTCCACCCGGCACTCAGCCAGGCCAGCCACAGGGGGCCATCGGGCAGCAGCGGCGGCCCGTGGTGCGAGGAGCCGTGGCTGGGCAGCGATAGATGGATCGCGGAGACCAGGCAGATGATCAGGCTGAGGCCGGCACCGACGAAGTTGACTCCTGCCAGGAGCGTGAGGCTGCCAGGTCGGATGCTCAAGGCCATGGCAGCGGTCACAGGGGTGGCTCGAGGGGGTGCAAGCAGGACCTCCCCCCCGCCCGCGCTCCTGCCTGGGCCGCCGCCGGCGGCTCACCCCGGTTGGGTGGCGTCCGCGGGCGGAGTGGGGGGCGTGCGCATGAGCATGCGGTAGATGGCGCTATGGTCGAGCTGGTCGCCGAGACGCTCCTTGAGCGTCAGGAACTGGCTGCGCGATGCCTGCAGCAGCGGCAGCTCGAGACCGCATGCGCGGGCGAGGCCGGTGGCGGCATCGAGATCCTTGACCTGGTTGCGCACCGTCCCGCCGGGCACGACATCATCGGCCAGCATGCGCGCCCCATGCTCCTGCAGGATGCGGCTGTCGGCGAAACCGCCAGCCAGGGCGCTGCGCACGGCTGCGGGGTCGGCCCCGGCCCGCGCTGCCAGGGTCAGCGCCTCGGCGACCGCGCCGATGGTTACCGCGACGATGACCTGGTTGGCGAGCTTGGCGATCTGCCCGGCACCGGATGCTCCGACATGGGTGGGTCGGCCGAGCACGCTCAGGAGGGGGCGGGCGCGTGCGAAGGTCTCGGCGGTCCCGCCGACCATGATCGCCAGGCTCGCGCCCGCGGCGCCACGCGTCCCGCCGGAGACCGGGGCGTCGAGGTGGTCGATGCCCGACTGCGCCAGACGGCGCGCATGCTCGCGCGCCCGGTCGGGGGTGATGGAGCTGAAGTCGATGACCAGCGTCCCAGGCAGCATCGCCGCATGCGCGCCGGAGCCGAAGAGCGCCTCGTCCAACGCCTGGGCGTCGGTCAGCGATGCCATCACCACCTCGGACCAGCCCGCCAGCTCGGCGGGTGATGCAGCCCACAGCGCTCCGTGGTCCAGCAGCGGCTGGGCCTTGCTACGGGTGCGGTTCCACACCATCACCGCATGGCCGGCGCGCAGCAGGTTGGCAGCCATCGGCGCGCCCATCAGGCCGGTGCCGATCCAGCCGATGCGGGTCATGGGACGATCCGCCCATCGAGCTCATCGGCGACGAAATCGGCGATGATCTGGCGCGCGCTCGCATCGGCGCGGAATCCGAGGGCGCCCGAGCGCCCGCTGGCGAAGCGCACCGGCCAGCCCCTGACGATGGCGACGATCTCCGGCTGCGCGGCGAAGGACAGGCGCTGGGCGGCCTGCTGGCCACCGACCTGGGCGAGCGCCTCGACCAGCTGGTCGACGGCCATGGTCAGGCCCGGGAGCTGGACGGTGCGGGTGTGGCCGAGGGAGGAGGTGGAGAGCGAGGCGGCATGGATGAAGCTGTCGACCACGCGTCGCACCGAGAGCACGCACACCGGCGTCTCGCGCGGCACCGGACAGGTGTAGGCGCGCCCCATCAGCGGTTCGCGCACCAGGGAGCTGGCGAATGCCGAGGCCGCCATGTTCGGTGCGCCCGGGCGGACGATGATGGTCGGCAGGCGCAGCGAGCGGCCATCGAGGAAGCCCTTGCGGCTGAGGTCGTCGACCAGCCGTTCGCCGACCGCCTTCTGCATGCCGTAAGAGGTCTGCGGGAAGAGCGCCGTGTCCTCGCCCACTTCCGGCGGCAGCGGTCCGCCGTAGACGGCGGCCGAGCTGGCCATGATGAACAGCGGAGTGCGGCCGGAGCGCCGGCAGGCCTCCATGAGCGCGAGGGTGCCGTGGAGGTTGACCGCCATGCCCAGGTCGAAATCGCGCTCGGCCGCGACGCTGACCACCGCTGCCAGGTGGAAGACCGCATCGACGGCATCCTCGGTGATGAGCGCAAGGGTCGCGGCGTCAGCGGCATTGCCGATGATGATGCGCAGCCGGGGATCGGCGGGCAGGCCCTGCACCGGCACATGGTCGAGCACGGTCAGGCGCGTGATGCGCTCGGCCGCGCGTGCGGTGGTCAGCTGCCCTTCGGCGAGCAGGCGCCGGGCCAGGCGCATGCCGATGAAGCCCGCAGCGCCGGTGATGAGGATGTGCATGGCCCTGCTCCTGGCCGCCTGGCCGCTGTTCGGGCCGGACAGCTTCCTGCGGCAGGCGCTGGCGAAAAGGGCGAATCAGCATCCTCCAGGCCTGTGTATCCCTCCCCGCTTCAGATGGACGGTCGGCGCCTGGGTGGGGCAGGCGTTCAGGGATACGTCAGCGCCGGATCATAGAAATCCAGGCTGACATGCCTGACCTCGCAGTGGTCGTAGACGCTCACCAGCTCGATGGCGTTGTCCGCGCCATAGCGCAGGAACGGCGTGATGACGATGGCATTGCCGTTCTTGGTCGGTCCGCCGGAGAAGGGGATGAAGGTGCCGTTGATCAGCAGGCTGAAGGCCCGTGTCGATTGCACCTCCACCACCGCAGTCAGGCCGCGCACCGCTGCCGGCACCGCGATGCTGCGGGACAGCACCTTGGCGGAATAGGGTCCCGGCAGGGTGACCTGGGAGTCGACGTGCAGCATGTCTGGCGCAGTGGACCAGGTTCCGGCCAGCTCGAGGGAACGTTGCGGTGCCGGGATGAAGCCGAGCCAGCAGTTGCCCGGCAGGCCGTTGATCGCGGTCTCGGACCGGGTTTCGATCAGCAGCGTATGGGTGGTCCCGGGGCCGAGGATGTCGCTGGCGACCTGGTCGACGCCTTCGACGCCCCAATCCTGGAGGCGCCTGCCATCCAGCCACAACCGCCCGCTCCTGGCGAAATCCGGATAACCGCTGCTGCGCACCGACAGGCTCACCCGGCCCGGCTTCCAGGCCGCCGGGACGGTGAAGGTCTTGCGCCAGGCGGCATGCCGGATCGCCGGCTGGCCCGGAAGGCTGAGGATGCCCAGATCGGCCTGCTTCCAGCTGGAGGCGTCGAAGGCCGGATCGGCCCACAGCTCCGGCTTGTCGGCCTCCTCGGCGGTGCGCCAGGACCAGGCATCATCGAGGGGGTGGCGGTAGCGTTCACTCGGCGCCGGGAAGCCGCTGGACACCGGCGTGGTCCCGCGCCACCAGCCGCGCTGGAGGTCGAACCAGTCCACTCCCGCCTGGTCGAGATGCTGCCGTCTGGTGAGGAACATGCGCGTCTCGTAGGGCTGCAGGTGCACGCCGGCCAGGCGGCCGGAGGTGATCGGCACCTCCAAGCCCGCCAGCACGTCATAGGCCTTGTCCGCTCCGCCATTCTTGAATACCACCGTGGCATCGACCGCCTGGTCGCGGTTGTCGTTGAACAGCATCCAGACGTCGTACAGGCCGTTATTGGTGACGTATTCGCGATAGAGGCAATTGCGTGCGGATTGCGCATTGGCGGCGCAGGTCACATCGACGTCGGCCTGGTTGCGGGCGACTCCCGCCCAGTCGAGGATGGGGAAGAACGCCTCCGGCGGGATGCGCACGCCGCCTCCCGGCTCCTTGCATCCGAACTGGATGATGCGTCCCTTGCCGAGCTGGCGCATGCCGACCGCGACGCTGCCATCCGCCCACAGCAGCAGGTCCTGGTCGTCCGCTGCGGTGCGCCTGAGGCGCAGTCCGGTGAGGGAGCGGTTTTTCATCCAGGCGGTCTCGGCGGCATAGACCTCCTGGCCGGGAGCCGGGAGAACCGTCTGATCGGGTGAGCCTGGCGGAGTGGGGGCCTGGGGCCCGCCGTGGGCCTCGGGAGCGAAGGTCTCATGGGTGAGGACCTGGTAGCCGGACAGGCGGCTGATCGGCCAGGAGTCCGGCGTGCTGGGGCCATGGCGGCCGGTCTGCCCGGTGGTGACGAAGATGCCGCCGCCGCGGACATAGGCCTCGATGGCTCCCAGCAGCTCGTCGCTCAAGATCGAGGTGTTGGTGTCGATCACCACCTTGTAGTTGCTGGCGTTGCCGCGCGCGAAGTCGCTCTCGGTGATGCCGTCGCGCGGATGGCTGGCGAGCAGCGATTCGGGCACCTGGCGGCAGGACCAGCCCGACCAGGTGTTGGTGTTCAGATCCCCGCCCCAGGGGAAGCCGGTGAGCGCGCCGATGTGCATGTGCCAGAGGATCGCCAGGTCGGCGGGATGGCAGTGGTACTTGCCGAAGGCGTGCCACAGCGGCTGGGTCTGGTCGAAGGCTGCGCAGATGTCGGGATGCCATTCGACATCGCCGATATGCATGAAGTAGTCGACCGCCTGGACCGCCTCCGAATGGTAGAGTCCGAGCATGCGCCGCATCTCAGGCACGCTGCGCGGCGGCCCGCCCGGTTCGAGGCTGAACGGCAGGCGCGAGCCGCGCATCAGCGACGGCCACAGCTCGGCCCACAGGCCGGCCATGAAGCCGGTATCCTTGAAGTTGCCGCCGAACTGCTCGGCCAGCCCCTTCAGGCCGTCGGCCGAATCGGAAGGAGCCATGAAGTCGATCTGCCGCTCGCCGTCCACCTCGCGGATCATCTCGACGCCCCGGCGGGCGGAGGCCATGCGCTCGTATTCGCGCCAGTCGACATAATCCACCCATTTCGCATCCAGGGCGCGACCGAGCGCCGGGTACTGCCTGGGCTCGTCATGCGACAGGTAGATGCGGTAGCCGATGTAGCCGCCCGGCACGCCGACGGTCAGCTGGTTGCCGCCGGATTGCACCGCGGCGGTGGCTTCGGCGACCATCCAGTGCGGGTGCGGGTGCTGGCAGCGGCTCTCGCCGATCAGGCGGCCGTTGAGCCAGATCGTCACCGGCTTGTCCCACGAGGTGTTGAGGTCCCACAGGTAGATCCACGAACGCCTGCCCCCGGCTGCGAATGCGGGCGGGCAGTCGAAGCTGCGGCGCATGATCGCCGCCTTGCGCGGGGTGAAGAACGCATGGTCGTCGCCCGGGGCGACCAGGGTCTGCCACTGCGCATCATCGAAGCTGGAGCCGTGCCAGCTCTCGTTCGCCGCCTCGCCGGGATAGGCGATCCGCCACCGGCCTGCCAGATCGAGCGCATCGCCGCTCCAGCCGGCGAACTCGGCGAGCTCAGGCGCCTTGACCGCATCGATGGAGGGCAGCGCGGTCGACCAGGCGGCGTTGACCGCGGCGATGGTGCCATAGCGGACCTTGAGGTAGGCGCGGAAGGTCTCGTCGACCGCTGGTCCATAGCCCATGAAGGCATCGCCGCCCTGGTAGAACTCGCCATGCGGTTCGAGCCAGCTGAGGATGTTGGGCTCCTTGGCGAAGCGGCGGACCACCTGTTGGAGCGAGCCGAACATCGCATTGCGAGCGGCGGTCGCGCCCCATGCCAGCTCGCCGACCTTGCCCCCCGTCCCCCGCCCTCCGGCGATCGACATGCTGTCGCCGAGGTACTGCGGCATCGGCTGCGCCAATTCGGCGCGGAAGCGGTTGGCGATCCAGTTGGGGATATCGTAGTTGTAGGCCGAGAGGTTGATGCCGATGGGGATGCCTGCGGGCTTGGCCCACTGCTCGACCCAGCCCCACCAGTTGGCGTTGGTGACGCCCTCCGAGGAGCCCTGCATGCTCTCTGTCGCCCACATCAGCAGACCGGCGCCGTGCTCCTTGGCGAAGGCGAAGTCGCGGGCGACATCGTAGGACTCCGGCTTGCTCCCTGCCGGCATGGCCTCGGGTGGCGGCAGGGTGAAGGGGCCGTAATAGAAGCGGAAGCCGTAGCGGTCGAAGCGATCCAGCCACATCGGCACGCTACGCTCGGCCGTCGACACCGCGCTGCCGGCATCGCCGACGAGGACGCCATTCACCAGTGCGGCCATGCCTGCGTGATCGGGGGCGGCGAGGATGTAGACCGTGCGCCCCGAGCGAGCCACCAGCAGGCAGCCTTGGCCGGCGACGTCGTGGAGGGTCAGGGCGGTGGCACCCCACCGGGGACCGGGGGCGGGCAACGTACTGGTCGAGACGCCAGGCCAGACCACCAGATCGGAGAGGTATTTGGCCTGCGTCAGCTCGGCGAGCTCAGCCGATGCGCAGTCCACCTCGAGCACCGACCTCCCGGAGCCCGCGCTCCACGCACGGCCTGACACCCGGCCGTAGCCGCGCAGCTGGACCTCGGGCAGGGTGCGCACCAGCGTCAGCGGAACGGCGGTCGAGACGGTCGCGACGGTGAGCGGGGCATCACCACCGCGCAGCGCACCCGCGCAGGCTGCGAGGAGCGCGATCAGCAGGGTCGCCGGGCTGCGGGGGTGGCTCTGGCGCAGCGGGGCAGGGGACGAGGCGGGCGAGACGATGCTGGCGATGCAGTCGATGGGCATGTGGTCCTCGAGCAGCAGATCGGGATGGATCGATGACGGTGCGGATGATGGTAGCCGTATGGGCTAGCGGGAGTCAACCAGGGGACAGTGCCGCCACCGTGCCAGGGTCGGCTTGCCCGCCCATCCCCTGAACGGGGGAGGATGGCTGGATTGGGGGGATGAGGAGGTTCTTGCCAATCCGTCAACTGGGGTGTCATCCCGCGCTCCATCAGCACATGATGGGTGCCGGTGATGGCCAAGGTCGTCGGGCAAGCGCAGCGACGGTGGTCTCGGACCGTGCGCGGCTGTCGGGGAGGAGGACGGCTGCGCCCCGGCACCCGACAATGTATCCGAAGGCGTTATCGCAGGTCGGCATTCCGCCATTTCCCCAGACGATTTCGGTGTTCTCCTGTAGTGCCTGGAGACCTGCGATGCTGAATTCCGGCACTCCCGTTTCAACTACAGCCCGCGCTCCGGGTCCCATCATGCCGATGATCGCCAGCTGGCGCAGTCACGCCGCATGGGCGTGCCTGGCCATCATCGCCTGCCTGCAGCCATTGGCGGCGCTCGAGCTGCATGTCGATCCGCAGGGCGACGACCGCGGAGCGGGACGAGCCGACCATCCCTTCGCCTCCATCGCCGCCGCGCAGTCGGCGGCTCGCGCCGCCCGCATCAAGACCCCGGGTGATGCGATCACCGTGGTGCTCCACCGCGGCATCTACTACCTGGCGCAGCCCCTGGTGCTCGGCGAGGAGGATGCCGGAACCGCCAGCGCGCCGACCACCATCCAGGCGGCGGAGGGCGAACAGGCGGTGATCAGCGGCGGCATGCGCCTGGCGCTGAGCTGGAAGCCGTGGCGCGACGGCATCCTCCAGGCACAGGTGCTTCCAGGCCTCGAGCTCGACCAACTGTTCGTCGATGGCCGGCGTCAACCGATGGCCCGCTATCCCAACGTCGATCCCTCGGTCGCGCAGTTCAACGGCTTCGCTGCTGACGCCTTCAGCCCGGCCAGGGCGGCCCGCTGGCACGACCCGCGTGGCGGATTCATCCATGTGATGCAAAGCGCAGAATGGGGCGACTACCATTACCTCATCACCGGCAAGGATGCCGAGAACAGGGTGAGCTACGTCGGCGGTTGGCAGAACAACCGCCAGATCGGCATGCACGACCGCTATCGCATGGTCGAGAACATCTTCGAGGAGCTCGATGCCCCCGGCGAGTGGTTCCTCGACACCAAGGCCTCGGTGCTGTATTTCATGCCACCCGCAGGCGTTGACTGCAGCACCGCGCTCATCGAAGGCGTCCGTTTACGCCAACTGGTGGAACTGCGCGGCATCAGGCAGCGGCCGGTGCGCTTCATCACCCTGCGTGGCCTGACCTTCCGCCATGCCGAGCGCACCTTCATGGAGACCAAGGAGCCTCTGCTGCGCAGCGACTGGACCATCTTCCGCGGTGCGGCCCTGTTCTTCACCGGCTGCGAGGACTGCACGGTGAGCGACTGCACCTTCGACCAGCTGGGCGGCAATGCGATCGCCGTAAGCGGTTACAACCGCCGAGTCGCCATACGTGGCTGCCGCATCGACCAGGCCGGAGCCAGCGGCGTCGTCTTCCTCGGCGAGCCCAGCGCTGTCCGCAATCCGCTCTTCGAATACGGACGCCGCCAGGAGCTCTCCGCCATCGACCGCACTCCGGGTCCCAGGAGCGAGGACTATCCTGCCGGCTGCCTGGTCGATGACTGCCTCATCCATGCCACGGGTCGCGTCGAGAAGCAGACCGCCGGGGTCGAGATCGACATGGCGTCACGCATCACGGTGCGCGATTGCACCATCGATGGCGTGCCGCGCGCCGGGATCAACATCGGCGATGGCTGCTGGGGCGGCCATGTCATCGAGGGGTGCGATGTCTTCGATACCGTGCTCGAGACCGGCGACCACGGCTCCTTCAATTCCTGGGGTCGGGACCGCTGGTGGGGCCTGGGCGGAGCCGATCCCAACACCTTCATCAGCGATGGCCATCAGGATCTGCCACTGCTGGATGCCGTCGAGCCGACCTACCTGCGCAACAACCGCTGGCGCTGCGATCATGGCTGGGATATCGATCTCGACGACGGCTCGAGCAATTACCGCATCACCGGCAACCTCTGCCTGCACGGCGGCATCAAGCTGCGCGAGGGTTTCTTCCGCGTCCTCGACAACAATGTGATGGTGGGGAACTCCTTCCACCCCCATGTCTGGTTCCGCGACAGCGAGGATGAGGTCCGCCACAACATCGTGTGGGGGGAGTTCCGCCCCATCGGCATGCCGACACCCTGGGGCCGGGAATGCGATTTCAACCTGATCCACCTGCCCGGGGCGGCCGTGGCTCCTGCTCTCAGGTTGCAGCGCCAGAGCGGTCGCGATGCCGGATCGCTGCAGGGCGATGCGCATTTCATCGATCCCCAGCACGGCGATTACCGTGTCGCCAGCGGTTCCCCGGCGCTCTCCGTCGGCTTCGCCAACGTCCCGATGGAGCGCTACGGCGTGCGCTCACCCCGATTGCGCGCCCTCGCCGGCCAACCCCGCCTCCCGGGCGTCGCCGATGCCGCCGCACCTGCTACTGGCAATCATCGCGATGGCGGCATGGTCGACTGGCTGGGCGCCCGGCTGAAGAACGTCGTTGGTCTGGGCGAGGTCTCGGCGACCGGACTGCCCGGGGAGACCGGGGTGCTGGTCCTCGACGTCGATGGCGCAGGGCTCGCGGCCACGGCCGGGCTCGCCAAGCTGGACGTCATCAGCAAGCTGGATGGCAGAGCGGTCGATACACTCCATGACCTCCTGCGTGCCTATGCCGGATCTGGCGGACACAGCATCACGGTCACCGTATGGCGCGCCCAGCACGAAGCCGCCATCGAGATCCCCGCCGGCTACAGCACCATGCTCTCGCCGGCGGTTGCCGACAAGCGCGGCGCTGGCGCCAGCCCACGCTATGATGCCGAGAAGGATTTCCTCGGCAGCTGGACCAACGCTCACCTCTCGCTGGCGTGGGCCGCCACCCTGCCGGCCGGAGCCTACGACGTCGCGCTGCTGCTGGCGGCGGAATCAGGCAGTGCCGGCAGCACCTTCCGCGTGGTGGTCGGCAGCGCCGAGCTGACCGGAACGGTCCCCGATAGCGGCGGCTGGGAGAGCTTCTCCGCCGTCGGTGTCGGATCGCTGACGGTCGCCGGCGTGCAGCAGGTGGTGGAACTGCGTCCGATGGCCATCAGGGGAGCGGCGCTGATGAATCTGCGCGCGGTCGTCCTCACCAGGCGCAGCGATGGCGTCAGCAAATAGCTCCTGGGCGTGAGGCCAAGGCAGGATGCGTGCGGTAAGCCGTGGTCAGGTGATGGACGAGCGGGTCTGCCTGACCACGCCCCGCGACGAGGGCTCATTGATAGCCGACGGCGATCACGGCGACAGGATGCCGGCGACCATCCAGAGCATGGCTGCCACGCGGGTGAACGGCTGTCTGGAGCAGGTCGCCATGACCAATGACTTCGATGCCTACCAGGAGGGGGTGCTGATCCGAGGGCGGGGCGGGCTTCCGCGGCTCCGCCAAACGCCCGACTTCTGATGATCGGCTGCCACGCAGGTTCGCCCCTTTTGCCGAGCATGCTCCGACGAGTGCGCACTGCTCATGTCGAAATCCGGGCAGTCCTTCCGGGTTTGATCGCAGGGGTTCCGACATTGATGACGTAGAGCTCCAGGCCCAAGCCGGCGAGGAGGAGATGGACATTCCTGAGGGTGGGATTGGACTTTTGCTTGAGCAGGATCTGGATGCTGCGCAAGGGGATTCCGGTCGCCTTGGAGATCTGGTAGGCGTTGGTCTTCTGGACAGCGACCGCATCGTGGATGCAGGTCAGCAGTGAAATCACCAAATGGGCGTCCTGTGCCATGGCTCGCCACTGTACTCCATCAGCGGGAAATATAGCTACGACAAAGTAGCATGCCTAAAGGTGGCGATTCCCGTCTCCTGGGGGATTTCAGCTACGACGTGATGAGGGTTAATGGGCATCCTGCCCGTCTCGATAACGGGTGCGACTGCAGCCAATTGGATCGGGCGGGCCGCTCGATCAGCGCCGAGTGCAGCAGCCAAGTATCGCAGATGCTTCCAGCAGGCTCATCCGGGGAAACGCGATCTGCGACAAGAGAGCATGAGCACATTCCCTTATTGACTTCCTTGGACCTGAATTGCGTGGGAATGATCCACGCGGCGGATGCTCCATGTTGGGCATCAACAATGATCATCTCCTGACTTCACCTCACGCTACCGCCACCATCCGCCAGATGTCTCACTGGCATAGAGCGGATGCACCGGACATCTCCACGTAGTATGATTTGGTGGCTGAGGCCTTCGGCGCTTGCCCGGGTTCCCGATACCGACATCGAAGTGGTACGGGTAGTCTTCTCGGCCATGTCAGCACGCCTGGCAGGACATCGTTCCTTGGAGGAGAACATCCTCCTTCCCGCTGCAATCGCGGCCGAAGAGCAGCTGAGCGCCAGAAGCTCCTCCCGGCGCTTCAAGCGCATCTGAGCGAATGTACGCAGACATCGCGACTGTTCCCTCTTACTCCATCCTTGGTCAAAATTTCCGGGACCGGGAATCGATCCCCGATGACCTTGCGGTCAGGTGATGTTCAATCGACGACGAGGAGTTTTCCCTGGCTGCCATAGGGTGGCAGGGATGGGCCCGGGAGGGCACGGAGGAGCCCGATGACGTGCAGAACGCATCAGCCTCAACCCAGCGTCGCAATGAGGGCATGGTCCAAGTCGCTGGAGTCCATGATGCGACCGGACCGACCGGGGATCACCGATACAAGAGTCGTCCAAAGTCGCCTCGACGTGTCAGGTGCAGGTCGATGGCTGCGTCATCCATCACGCAGGGCGCACCGCCCGGGGGAATTGCCACATCGGCGCTCCACAGCACGCCATTGGTCACCAATTGACGCACGCCGGCACGCTTCCAGGCATCGTGCCCGTCCAGGCCGGTGAAGGCGAAGGAGCGTCCGCCAGTCGGCCGCTCATATCCCCAGCTGGTGATGGCGCCGTTTCCTGCCGAGGGGCTACCTTGGGCGCTCTTGCTCGACCACACGAGGGGGGTGATGCCTTGCAGCCCCGTCGCAAACCGCAGATCGCACAGCCACCCATCGTTGATCGACCAGGGCGTCACGCCGCTGGTCAGAGCATGTGCCGGGAATTCGCTGTGGCTGCTCGCCCAATGGCCGCGGGATGATACGGCCGGATCATAGCTGCCGCCCATCCAGCGGATGGCTCGCGAGACATGTTCCGCTGGGTGATCGATCGCCTGATGGATCAGGACCAGGCCGACGCCACGTGCGACCAAGGCGTCGATGGCCGCTATGCGCTCGGGATTCTTGAGGTACGGCTGCTTGCCGCCCCCATCGCAGTAGAACACCACGCTCTGCGCATGCTCCAGCTCGTGTTCATCCGCCGGCCAGCCGCTCTTCGACATGGTCACGTGAACGCCTGGCGTCTGCACCAGGCAATCGTGCAGCACCAGGATGCCTCCCTGGTAGTCATGATGGCCCACATGATCGATCGGCTGCATGGTGCCGGCCAGCAGCAGGATGTTGACGTCCTGCGCGCTCAGCCCCCGCACAGCCAGGATGAGAAGCAGGGCAACGGCATGTGCGCGGATGGTCATCGGAAGGATCCGGTGGTGACGATGGGTGAGGAATTCCGTGCCGTAATCGCGGCGCTAAGCGATGCATTCACGACAGCATCTCATGCACAACCTGGCCAGAGACATCAGTAAGGCGGTAGTCGCGTCCGGCATGGCGGAACGTGAGGCGTTCGTGATCGATGCCCAGCTGATAGAGCAGTGTCGCGTGCAGATCATGCATGTGAACCTTGTCCTCGACGGCGTAATGCCCGAATTCATCGGTCGCGCCATGGGCGTAGCCGCGCTTGAAGCCGCCGCCGGCGACCCACATGGTGAAGCCGCTGGGATTATGGTCGCGACCAGAGCCGTTGTTTTCAGCGTATGGAGTTCGGCCGAATTCGCTGCCCCACCAGACGATGGTGTCATCCAGCAGGCCGCGCGCCTTGAGATCAGCGAGCAGGGCCGCGACCGGCTGATCGGTGGCTGCCGCATGATCGGCATGGCGTGGCATGTCGCTGTGCTGATCCCACGCCGGGTTGCTCGAGCTGTTGACATTATAGTTGACCTGCACGAAGCGCACGCCGGCCTCGCTGAGCTGGCGTGCCATCAGGCATTTGCGCGCAAAGTCGTCAGTCTGCTTCTTGTCGATCCCGTAGAGGTCGCGAGTAGACTGCGATTCGCGGGTGGAATCGACGACCGAGGGGGCCTGCGTCTGCATGCGCCAGCCGAGTTCGTAGCTGCTGACCAGCGCCTCCATTTCCTGCTCCCCGGGAGCATGCTGCAGCTGAGCGCCGTTGAGTGCCTGCTGCAGATCGAATTCCTGCCGCGCCAGGGCGGGTGGACGGCCTGGGGTGATGTTTCCAAATGCCAGTTCACGAGCCGGCATCCCGGCACGTCCGATGGCGGTGCCCTGGTACACGGCTGGCAGGAAGGCGCTGCCATAATTGCGCGGTCCGCCGTTGCCGAGCGATGGGCCGATGCTGACGAACCCCGGAAGATTGCTGTTCTCGCTGCCGAGGCCGTAGAGCAGCCACGAGCCCATGGAAGGACGCTGGAAATTTGTCGCTCCGGTGTGCAGGAACAATGTCGCTGGACCATGCGATACGCCTTCGGTGTGCAGCGAACGGATGACGCACAGGTCATCCATGTGCTTTGCGATGTTGGGAAACAGCTCAGAGGCCCACAGTCCGCTCTGACCGCGTTGCTTGAACTCCCACAACGGCTTCATCACCCGCCTATTGGCACCGGTTCCACCGCGCTGGATCGCGCGTTCATCGGCGAAATCGATCATGCGGCCGTCCTGCTTCACCAGCTCCGGCTTCCAGTCGAAGCTGTCGACTTGGCTGACGCCTCCGGCCATGAACAGGAAGATCACGCGCTTGGCCTTGGCCGGATGGTGCAGCGTCGTCAGCGTGCCGTCGGAAGCCGGGAGCAGGCTGGAGGTGAGGCCGGCAAGCGCGAGTCCGCCAAAGCCGCAGGCGAGATGGTGCAGCAGGCGACGACGGGTGAGCGGTGCGTGATTCATGGCGTGGTATCCACCTGGGTGTGTTCGCGTCAATTCAATCGAGGTATCGGAAGGCCAGCGAGCCAAAGAGGGATTGGACGATCATCGCCCAGGCCTCCTCCTCAGCTGCGCCGCTCTGCAGCACCTGGGTGCAGGCGGCGGCTTCGGCTGTCAGGGGTGGACGGCCCAGGCAGCTGACGAAGATCTGGGTGAGGCGCGCAGCGGGGCTGACGTGCTGCGACAGAAGGCCCTTGGCGGCAAGGCGCGCCTGCTCGATCACGAACGGGTTGTTCATGAAGTAGAGCGCCTGCGGCGCCACCGTGCTCGTATGCCGTTGGCCCTGGGTGCTGTTGATGTCGCTGAAGTCGAACAGCGCGAAAATCTCCAGGCGATTATTGCGGAACGCCGGTGCGTACAGGCTGCGGCGAACGTCGCTGAACTGGTAGCCGAACTCCACCGACGAGGCGGCGACGCTATCGGACGCTGCGCTGATTGCGCCATGGATGTTCGGACCGCCGACCGTACGATCGAGCGCACCGCTGACCGCCAGCATCGCGTCGCGCAGCTGCTCGGCATCCAGGCGTTGCCGCCAGGCATGCGAGAGCCAGCGGTTGTCGGGATCATCCGGCGCCGTTGCGACCGCCAGCTGCCAGGTGCGCGAGCGGATGATCTCGCGGATGAGCGACTGCGCATTCCACTTCTCACGCTGGAAGCGCTGCGCCAGGTAATCGAGCAATTCGGGATGGCTGGGCGCTTCACCGGTGGTGCCGAAATTGTCGGGGGTGCGCACCAGCCCCTGCCCGAACAGCCACCCCCACACTCGGTTCACCATCACGCGCGCCGCCAGCGGATCGGTGCTGCCGACCATCCACTCGGCCAGCTCTCGCCGACCGCTCTGCGCTGCCGGCAGGGACACGCTTGACTGGCTCAGGATGCTCAGGAATCCTCGCGGAATCACCGCCCCCTGCTGATGCACATCGCCGCGGATGCGGATGGCAGTGTCGGCGATGGCGTCCTCGTCATGCACGCACATCGCCAGTGGACGGCTTTCCTTGATGGGACTCAGCTTGGCGATCAGCTGTTCCAGGCTGCTGATCTCATTGCGCAGGGCGCTGCCGGCCGTCGTGTCGGTGGTGCCGGGAGTGGCGGTCGCGATCAAGTCTTGGGGCGGGCTGCCCACCGGCAGGAACTGCACCAGATCGGCGGTGACGATGCCGGTCGTGCCTTCATTCGAAACGATGACGTAGCTGTCGCCATCCTGCTCGAATTGAAATGTCCCGAGTGACACGAAGCGACCTTCGATGTCGGGTTCCTTGGTTTCATCCACGTAGACCGTCACTTCCCCCATGGCATTGAAGATATGCACCGGCACGTGGGTCGATCGCCCGGCCAACGCGGGGTAGGCGAAGCGCACCTCGTATCGGCCGGAGTTCGGCAGGCGCGGGGTGAAGGACAGCGACTTGGCGCCCTTGTCCTTGCCGTCATCATGCAGGTAGCCGATGCCGAAGAAATGCGGCGAGTGCGTCGATTTCTTCCATACCCCGACCATCCTGGCCTGCTCGTCGTCTATGACCACGCCCGCCAGCTCGCTCACGGGAATCGGCTGATCGGTCTTCTTGGCCAGGCCGGATGCCGCGTCCTTGAGCTTGGCCAGCTCGTTCTTCGCAGCCTTCAATCGCTTTTGCGCCGCATCGAGCTGCGCTTCGGCAGCGGCGATTCGTTCCTCCTCGGCAGCCGCGAGCGGCAGCGGTGCATCGATCCAGCGCACCACGTTGTCGGTGTAATTGGACAGCGTGCGGGTCGATGCGAAGATGCCAGCGAGGGCGTAGTAGTCGCGTTGCAGGATGGGGTCGAACTTGTGNNTCATGGCAGCGGGCGCAGCCGATGGTCTGTCCGAGGAAGGCCTTGCCGATGGTGTCGAGCTGCTCGTCGATCACATCGAAGCGCAGGCGCTGCTTGTCCTGCTCCTCATAGATGGTCGGCCCTAGCGCGAGGAATCCCGTGGCGATAAGGTTGCGGCTGCGCTCCTGAGGCGTGGCCGCCGGCAGCAGATCCCCTGCCAGGTGCTCGCGGATCATCTGGTCGAGCGGGCGGTTGCCGGCGAACGATTGCACCACGTAGTCGCGGAAGCGCCACGCATCCTTGAACAGCAAAGTGCGGCCACCGCCGCTTGATTCGGCAAAGCGGGTGATGTCGAGCCAATGGCTGGCGAAGCGTTCTGCGAAGGCGGGCGAGGCGAGCATCTCCGTCGTCGATTCATCGATCGCCTGCGCGCGGTTGCTTGAGGCATTGGCGACGAAGCGCGCGATCTGTTCGGCACTCGGCGGCAGGCCGGTGAGGACGAATGCCAAGCGCCGGATGAGCGCTGCCGGGTCCGCCTCCGGAGCGGGATGCAGACTGTGCGCTTCCATGCCTGCGAGGACGTAGCGATCGATCTCGGTGCGCGGCCAGCCGCCATCTTGCACTTCAGGAACCACGGCTGGCCTGAGCGGCGCATAGGCCCAGAAGCTCCTTCCCTCCTCGATGCCCAGTGCGCGGCTCTTGTGCGCTGACGCAGCCACGACCGCGATCCGTGGGTCATAGGCACCGCGTCGTACCCATTCGGTCAGGACCTGGAGTTCACGCTCGCTGAGCTTCTTCTTCGGCGGCATCTGCAGGTCGGGGTCGCTCCAGCTCACCGCCTTGAGCAGCAGACTCGCCTCCGGCTTGCCCGGGATGATCGCTGGTCCGGTGTCGCCGCCCTTCAGCCAGCTTGCGCGCGCATCGAGCGACAGACCTCCTTTGGTCTTCTTGCCGGTGGTGTGGCATTCCTGGCAGCGCTCGCTGAGGAGCGGCCGCACGTGCGATTCGAAGAAGGCGGCATCGTCCGCCTCTGACGCGTCCAGTGCGGCTGAGAGGACAAGGAAGACGGTGAGCAGGGCGGTGCGCATGGTAGGTCTCACCCGATGAGTCTGCGTCCTTGAATCTTGGACACCCCAATCCGCAGGTGCGGCCGGGCAGTGCCCTCCAAGAGCTGCCCCTCTCGGGAACCGGGAGCATTGGAATTGCGCAAGGGTCTTCGGCTCAGAGGCTTACCGGCAGGCCTGCAAATCCCCCGTCCAATTTCCGGGATTGCGGACTCACCAGGGTAGCCACATGCCTGACCCCGATCCCAAAGCCGAGGAATTCGTTGTCCTGCTCGCTCGCCACGAGCGGCTGCTGGGCGCTTACGTCATGACCATGGTGCCCCTGCCCGCCGATGCGGACGACATTCTGCAGGAGGCCAAAGTGGTGATGTGGCACGCCTTCGCCCACTTCGAGCTCGGCACCAACTTCGCCGCCTGGGCGCGAAAGGTCTGCTTCCATCAGGTGCTCGCCTTCCGCAAGCGCAGGCACCGTGATCGCCTCGTATTCAGCGACGACTTCATCCAGGCGGTCGCCGATGAGATGGATCAGGCGGGTGATGCCTTGGTGCAGCGTGAACGCGCCCTGCATGGCTGCTTGGCCAAGCTGAGCACCGAGCACCGCCGGGTGCTGGAACTGCGCTACCACGAGAACCTGGACATCGAAGACATGGCCATGCGCCTCGGGCGTACGTCCACGGCTCTCTACCGCCTGCTCAGCCGCATCCGCCAGTCGTTGCACGGCTGCATCACCCAATCGCTGGCGGCCACTCATGACGCCTGAACCAACCGACAACCCAGCCGATGAACTGCTCGCACTCTGCGATCGCCTATGCGATGGCACCTTGTCGATCGATGAGCGAGCGCGCCTGGAGGCGCTGGTGCTGAGCGATGCCGCCTTGCGTCGTCTGTACGTCGAGCGCCTGCACCTGCATGCCCACCTGTGGCAGAACAGCGCACGCTTCAGCGAGGCTCCGCTGCCCACGGTCATGCGCCACGTCATGCCGACGAAGGCTGGCAGACCATGGCGTATCGCCTTCCCGCGACGGGTACAGGCGGCTGCAGTCGTGCTGCTCGTCATCCTTGGCGCTTGGTGGTTCAGCTCCACGCCAAGCCATCCGCTCGCCCATCTCGTGGAAGCACGCAACGCGCGTTGGGCCAGCAGCACGCTTCCGACCGAACCAGGGTCGGCATTGGCTGCGGGTCGGCTCAGTCTGGCTGAGGGCCTGGCGCGGTTGCGATTTCGCGATGGAGCCGAAGTCACCATCGAGGGTCCAGCCGAGCTCGAACTCATCACCTATCAGCTCTGCCGATTGCAGAGCGGTTCGCTGGTCGCCCATGTGCCGCCACTCGCACGCGGCTTTACGGTGCTGACGCAGGACGCGACCCTTATCGATCATGGCACCGACTTCGGCATAAATGCCGATCGTGACGGTCACGCCAGCGTCCGTGTGCTGAAAGGTGAAATCGAACTGCGCCACAACCAGGGTGGCCCGGCGCTGCGCCTGCTGACCGAGCAGATGGCCGCCATCACGCCTGAGGGGTTGCAGCCGGTAATGGCGCTGGCGGGCGAACCCGGTACCCAGCACCAGGCAAACGGCGAAGCGGCTTTCACCCAGGAACTGACCACCGCCAGCGGCCGAGGGGCAGCGGCCTATGTCTCGTCGCCTGGAACGGACAGGCATTTCTCCGATACGCTGCTGCTGCTGAAGAACGCGCCGAATCACGTCTTCCAGCGCAAGGCGATCCTGCGCTTCGATCTCAGTTCCATAAAGTCCCCCCAGGCTGTCCAGGACGCGCAACTCACGCTACAATTCGAGGCCACGGGGTACGGCTTCGCCGCCCTAGGTGGTGATGCTAGATTCGTTGTCTATGCCGTGACCGATGATGCTCAAGATGACTGGTCGCCGGACAGCCTGACGTGGGCCACAATGCCTGCATTCAGCGACAATGCTGGGCGCGTTGACGAGACCAAGGCGATTAGGATCGGGGAGTTCACCATGCCGCAGGGCGTCCTGCGCGGTCCGATGTCGATTAGTGGATCGGCGCTAGTCGAGCGCATCCGCAATGATGCGAACCGCCTGCTCACCCTCATCGTCGTACGCGAGAATCCCCTCGAACAGTCAGTCGGAGTCGTACACGGCTTTGCCGGAAATCACCATCCGACTTTGCCGCCACCGACTTTGCGTTTTCGGTGAAGCGACCTGGATTTCATGGGAACGAGATGCCTGGGAAGTTGTACTGCACCAGGTAGAAGGAAGTGACAGCCGAGCTGACGTCAAACCATGGATTCAACTGGACCAGGACGCCTTCCGTCCCATTCGAGATGGCTGCCAGAACCCTGAGACCGTCGTTAATCCGATTATGTCCCTTTGGGCCAATGGGCGATAGATGCGAATCCTGTTCACCTGGGCGGAGGGCTGGCCAGCATTGCGCCATGCCCCTTGGACTCGACATCGACCAGGAGCGCCTCACCGAGCTCTGCCGACGCTACCACGTCGCCAAGCTGGAGCTGTTCGGCTCCCGTGCGAAGGGGACGGCACGGCCTAACAGCGACGTGGATCTACTGGTGACTTTCGAGCCGGGGAGAGTGCCGAGTTTCCTCTCCCCGGATGGCTTCGTGGCCTTGAATGCGGCACTTGCGGAGATGCTTGGACAACCATCGGAAATTTTGACTTTGGTACGCGACGGCAGCGCCGAGCGGGAAAGCAAAAAATACGTCATAACCAATAAGCGTTTCGATCACGATCTTTGATGCTCGGGCGAATCGACGCAGGTCAGATGCGCTTCAGTGCATTTCTTCACGGCTATATACGTACTGCTCCGAAATCGGTGAGCCACGAAGCAACCCCATGATTATACGAATTCATGAACCACTGCCGGGACCGGGACGCGAACCCGGATGACCTTGCGGTCGGGGGATTTTAAGTCGACACGCTGGTGTCTTCGGGTGTCTACGCAGGTCTCCCATGGTTGAAATAGCGCGTCCTTTTCGACATTGTTGTCTCCGCAGGTCTCCGCATGTCTCACTCCGTGAGCCACGGTGAGCCACGGGTGTTGAATTGGACCAGTGCTTCTTCCGTCCTATACGGAATGGTTGCCAGACCCCAGAGATCGACGTTAAACCGGCGAAATCCCGTGGGCCAATGGGCGTTGGAAGCGAATCCAGTTCACCTGGGCAAAGGGCTGGTTAGCCTTGCGCCATGCCCCTTGGACTGGACCTCGACCAGGAGCGCCTCACCGAG
>PLEW01000221.1 GCA_003136555.1 Planctomycetota bacterium
ATGGATTCGGATATACCAGCGTTAGCGTGTCCGAGCGCATCATCGACGGGCGGTTTCATGTGCCTCCTGATGGCGTGGGTGGGCGCCATCAGGCATCAACCCGACGTGAGATGCCGAGTAGTAGTCAGCTGACGGCAGCGACAGCGCCATCACGGAATTGGTTGGTTTGTCCCATGCAGGAGCATAAGTGAAGTACTGGAAGAGCGATAGCACCTCCGACTCGGAAGGCATGCGGCAACCCCGACGCTGTTCAAGGCCGTCCAATCATCGATCATGGTCCGCCGTCAGCATCCGTGCCGATCGAGCGGTGGGGGTGGCCGCGTGCCCCCAAGACCGTGATCGTCCCCTGACCGAAGTCTCCCGGAACCGGCTCCGCAACCCATGTGAGGACGTCATGCTCGACGCATTGCACCCCATCTACCATCACGGCCATCCAGCGTCCTCCGATAGGGGGTATCACCCGCTGACGATGATCGTGGCGTTGCTGCGCGGATCATGCCTGTGCGCCCTGATGGGGGGTCTGGCGATCGCAGCGGATACCGCCGCCTCTGCGGACAAGCTGGAGGTGCTCAAGGCGCTTCCGATCGAGAATGGGCAGATCACCCTGGTGGAGCACAGCGACGCACCGACCCTGGCGATTCCCAAAGGAAGCACCTTCAACAATCTGCCGCCGCGGACCGTCGTGAAGGTCGTCCTCCATCCCGCGAAAGGCTCCAACATCAACGTCGAGATATGGCTGCCCAATGCGGAATCGTGGGACAGCAGGCTCGTCGGCCTGGGCAATGGAGGCGCTGCTGGGCACATCGGCCCCGGCACCCTGGTTGGACCGCTGTCGGGTGGCCATGTCGCTGTGACGACCGATATGGGGACTGCCCCGAATCCGGATTCCGGCATCGGGAATCCGGAGGTGTGGAAGGATTTCGGGTTCCGCGCCACGCACCTCATGACCGTGGTCGCCAAGCAGGTCATCATGGCGTATTATGGCAAGGCTGCGGAGCATGCCTACTTCGTCGGCGGATCGACCGGTGGCCAGCAGAGCCTCCAGGAAGCACAGCGGTATCCCGATGACTATGATGGCATCGTCGCGAACATTCCTGCGCACTGCCGCACGCCACTGCATGCGTACTTCCTCTGGAACGAACAGATTCTCCATAAGTGTCCGTTCTCCGAGTCTCAGCAGCGCAGCGTCATCAAGGCCGGCAACGACTACATGGCGAGTCGCGAAGTACCGCAGACCGCTGGCAAGCTGATCTCCGACCCGCGCTGCACCCAGAACGACATTGATGCGGTCATCACCCGGGCACGGGAGCTGGATCAGACCCTGACGGATGCGCATGCGGAGGCCCTGAGGAAGCTCTTCGGCGGCCCACGGCACGCCATTACCGGTGAGCGCATATTCTGCGGTATCCCCTTCGGCAGCTCCTTCGATATCGCACACGGCAACCTCTATCTCTTCAAGTGGGTGTTCGGCGCCGACAAGGACCTCATGACCATCGATTTTGGCAAGGACATCGATACCTATACCGCCGCCCTCGGTCCCTACCTCAATGCGGAGAATACCGATCTCGATCGCTTCAGGAAGCGCGGCGGCAAGATGCTCATGATCTCCGGATCGGCCGACTCGTGCGTACCGTATCACGCGTCGCTCGACTATTATGAGCGCGTAGCCGAACGCATCGGTTCCCTGGACGAGACCAAAGCGTTCCTGCGGCTATACATTATCCCGGGCATGAGCCACGGCCCTGGCCCCGGCATCAACAAGCTGCCGAACATGCTCGACTTGGTGATCAACTGGCGCGAAAAGAGCGCGCTTCCAGACATGATTAAGGGGCAGCGTGTTATCAACGGGAAAACCGAACTCGACCTGCCTCTCTACCCATACCCGACAAAAACGGGATGGGTGGCCGAGACAGGATTCGCGCCCGTTGAAGGTCCTCGCCGAGGCGTCGATCGCATCTCAGGACGATTCCTGCCAGCCGCGGCCGAATAACACGACATCGGCCCCCTGTATCCTGGCGGTGTGCTGGACTGTGCCAGGGTGCTTTGCCGGGATAGGGGGGAGCGCATCTCGGCAATCCGTGGCCGTCTTCATGCGATCCAGTGCGATCGCATCGCTCATATGGCACCCTCAGAGATTGGATGGGGTGGGAATCCACCATCTCCATCTGCACCGCCCCGGTCCTTCAGGGCGCAGGACGATGCGGCGGTGCAGCCATAATGTGCACACGATCGCTCGCTGGATGGTCAAGACGGGTTGTCTGGCCATCTCCCCAGCGCACTACCAGCGATTCGACGGAGGTCTGGCTTCCTAGGCCAATATGGATGATGGCGGGTTGCTGGCTCATGAAGGAATCGCCAGTGGTGACGCAGGCTATATGACGGCGGCCAGAGGCGAGGGCGGTCACCACCGACCCCGGCACTGCCGCGCCATTGGGCGATTCCCTCAGATTCACGCCCAGCCAATGGTTCTTGTCGGGCCAGCGGTTGCGGTAGAGGTGGAGGAGAATGCGGTGGTTGCGGAAATCCCGCTCTTCGACCAGCAAATCGACCTTCCCATCGCCATCGAAATCGGCAGCGACGACCGCGCGGCCATCGTATTCGGCGGCGACACCCATCAGATGCGCCACATTGATGAAACTGCGATTGCCTCCCTGGGCGGGCTCATTCAGGTACAGCACCTTGTGTTCATAGCCATTCCAGGAGATTTTGGTGAAGTCAGGTAGATCACGGCGGAAGAACAAGTCGAGACCGTGATCCTCCTTGGAGCTCCCGGTGAAGATATCGTGACGCCAGAAGGTGGTGCAGTAGTCCTGGCTCGATTCGGCACTGACGAAGCCATTGGCGACGAAGAGTTCAGGCCAGCCGTCATTGTCCAGATCTGGCGAGACGCAGCCCCACGACCACCCGGTGCGGGCCACCTCATCACCCCACGGCGCTTGCCGGAAGGGCTTGCCTGGTCCCGAGCCCAGGTACATGCGGTTGCCATAGCCCATCGCCGGACGCTCCTTCTGATAATCCGGGTGATCTGGCAGCCCGACATGCATGGCCTCCAGGCGTCGGGCTGTCGTCGAACTCATGCCGACCAGATAGAGATCGAGTATCCCATCCCCATCGAAATCTGCGATCGTATGCCCCATGCCGAAATTGTGCGATTCGTCAAGCAGCTTCGCGGTCACATCGCTGAATTGGCCGCGCCCATTACCAAGGAAAAGGTCATTGCCGGCAAAATCGCTGGACATGATCAGGTCGATCCGCCCATCTCCATAAAAATCGAGGAATGATGCGGCGAAGACGCGGCGGAAGCGCTTTGCCTCCAGCCCGGAACCGGCAGTGGCGTCGGAGAAATGCCCGTGTCCGTCATTGCGCAGCAAGAATAATGGATACCCGTCATTTGCATTGTAGTAAGGCGTCGGCATCTGCCCGTGCTCATAGGGGGGCAGATACTGCGCGATCAAGACATCGAGATGGCCATCGCCGAAGACGTCCGCGGCGGTAATCGCCTGCGCATGCGGCAACAACGGCAGATCCGCAGCGCGACGGGGCGGCCCGAACCGCCCGCCTGGTAGACCCGGGAGCAGCACGACCTGCTGCTGCGAGATGCCGAGCAGGTCAGGCAGGCCATCTCCATTGAAATCTCCGATGATGCCGCATTGAAGTGCAAGCGGTTCGGCACAGAGGGGTTCAGCCCTGAAGCGCATGCCACCGATATTGCGCAGCAATCGGTTCTGCGAAGCGAGTACGATGTCCGGCAGTCCATTGCCGCGCAGATCTGCAACCAGGACGTTCTCTGCATTCGTCGGGTAGGGTCCGAATATTCGGTCCTTGGCCATTTCGTCATCAGCAACCACCTCCGAAAAGGCGGGTGGACCCGAACGCTCGAGGATGTTGAGTTCGCGCAGTGTTACCGATTCGGGAGTGGGCTGACCGTTCGGATCTAGCGCCTCCTTCCAGCGGATGTCAAGCTGGCCGCGCAGCGTCAGTCTCCGGTCGTCCGTATGATTGACCACCTGCAGGAGCATGGACACGGTTGATGTCGCCTGCTGCCCAGGAAGATGCTCGAAGCGCGGCTGATGCCATTCGCTTGCCTCCACTTCATAGCCGGCCTCCTTCCAGGCTTCTACTTTGCTGGTCCAGAGCCTCTGGTCGAGTGCCGCGTCGGTCTGCTCGGCATGCCACGTGGTTTGCGTGATATCCCAGGCATGGTGACTGGCCGATTGGTGTGCCCCGAGGCGGATGGCTGGAATGCCAAGGTCGCTGAAGGACGAGAACGCATGAGACATTTTCCGGGCGGCGTCCCAGTGCTGGACGAACCAGCGTTCATGGCGCTGCGCATCGACTTCGAGGGAGTAGATCCCGCCATCGAGTTGCTGCCGGCGTTTCAGTTCGGCGTCGACCTGGGCCTCGCGATTCGTCAGTTCCATATCTGTGCTCGCATGGCGGCCTTGACTATGCCAGGTTGCGACCAGTACAGCAGCTAGAACGACGACCATGACCATGAGGGACTTGGGGACGATTTTGATCATGGACAACGTTGACCTCCAGTGTCTCTGCCCACTGTCCAACGTACCGGCATCAGTCAAACGAATGGTGGGATGGCCGGCATGGACAAGTGGGCCACCTGATGTGCATGACCGCCGATGATGGGCTCATGGGGCCTGCGGGACCGTCACGAGATCCATCTGGCGCCCAGTCGCCGTGCAGGACGGCCGAGTGCGATGATCGGATTCCCACGGTCATGGGATTTGCCCGCCTGAGATCCACATGGATGAGCTGGCACCTCAGCCGGGGCATCCAGCAGAGGTGGCTGCAGGAGAGGAAACCAAGTGCCATAGCGACTAGGCACAGACGCGTCGCAGGCGGCCGGTTGCCACCTGACAACCCATGTCCAATTCAGCGAACTCACAGGATATCTGACGCATTTCTCACGTTATTGCACGGTAGCGAGTTGCGATCCATCAGCAGATCAACCAGTCTGGTCTGAATAGTCTCGCCCGCAGGCGAGCCCTGACAGGCGGCCAGTGTCGCAGATCCGGTCCAGCTTGCGGTTCTGCAGGTAGCGTTCAACATGAGCGCCATCGTCGGCGTGCGCTGGCATCACCATCCAGGTGCAGACGCTGCTGATCAGGTGGTGGCGCCACGCGCGCACAGCCATCTGTCGGGGTCTTGCACCGATGACTGGTTGAGTGAGGCAGCAGTGCCTCCTGGCATCAGCATTGTCGGACCATGAGCACCCCATGAAGCATCCGAGGACGACTCCCTCCCCTCCGCAGCCGCCCGGCGCTGGCATGCCGGCCTGTACGCGCGCCACCGTCGATGGTGTCGAACTACGGTTGAAGATCGTTCCGGGAGCGAGCCGTTCATCGTTCTGCGGGCTGCTGGGCGATCGTCTGAAGATCCGCATCGCCGCGATCGCGCAGCGGGATCAGGCGAATCGAGCGGTCCTGGCCCTGATCGCAGAACGACTGAACACCAAGCACGTGCAGCTCATCAGCGGTGGGAGCTCGGCCGAGAAGACCGTGCTGCTCCGTGGCGTGCGGAAGCTCTCGCCAGTGCAGCTGGCCGACATCGGCCTGGGGACCATGCCGGTAGGAGATGAGCAGCCCTGATGGCGCCTGGCAGCGTTACTGATGCACTCAGGCAGTGCTGAAATTGTAAATACAGTAATTACATATAGTTATAAAAACAATCAGCCCAATGCATCCGAATGTGATGCGAATGACGCTGGGAATGAAACGATTCAAAATACTCCGGCATGCGCTGCCCGCGGCGGTCATTGCTCTGTGAACGCCTCAGGAGCGCCGCCATGTCGTCCGCTCTCCGTCTCTCACGTCGAACCGCCCTCAAGGGTCTGGGCATGGCGTTGGCTCTGCCCCTGCTGGAGCAGATGGGGTGGGCCGACGATCCGCGCAAGACCGGCAAGGCGCCACTGCGCATGGCGCACATCACCTTTCCCAACGGTGCGATCAAGGAGTACTGGCGCTTCGCGCCCAATTCCGACAAGATTCCGCGCATCCTCGAGCCGCTCAAACCGCATCTGCGTGATGTGCTGGTGCTGCATGGCATCAACAACCAGCCGGCCAGCCCGGGGCCTGACGGTGCCGGTGATCATGCGCGTGGGATCGCCTGCCTGCTCACCGGAGTGCGGGTAAGAAAAGGCGGGTCGTCGGGCATCTACACCGGCATCTCCGTCGATCAGCTCGCCTGCCAGAAGCTCGGCCTCTATACCACCCTGCCGTCGATCGAACTGTCCATCGAGGGCAGCAATGGCGCCGGTTCGTGCGATGATGGCTATGCCTGCGTCTATGCCTCGAGCACTTCCTGGCGCAGCCCGACGACGCCGATGGCGAAGGAGACCGTTCCGCGGGCGGCCTTCATGCGCCTGTTCGCCGATCGCAACCAGTCACAGGCAGCGCAGGCCCAGGCCGCCCTTGCGGCCGAGAACTCCAGCCTCCTCGACCTGGTCAACGCTGATGCCAAGTCCCTGCGCGGCTCGCTGGGTGGCAATGACTCGCGCAAGCTCGACGAATACCTCGATTCGGTACGCGCGCTGGAGAGCCGCATCCAGAAGATCTCCGGCCACGAGGATGACGCCTTCGGCGGGATGAAGACCGACCTCAAGCTGCCGAGTGGGGTGCCCAAGGATTTCGCTGAGCATGCCCGCTTGATGTACGACCTCCTGGCCCTCGCCTTCCAGACCGACACCACCCGCTTCGCCACCTTCATGCTCGGCAATGGCGCGTCGTACCGCAGCTACCCCGAGATCGGCGTCCCCAATCCCCACCATGAGCTGTCGCACCGCGGCAGCGATCCGGCCAAGATCGAAGGCCTGGTCAAGATCCTCACCTACCAGGTGACGCAGTTCGGCTATTTCCTCGAGAAACTCAAGGGCATCAAGGAGGGTCGGGGCACCCTCTTGGACAACTGCATGCTATTCTACGGCTCCGGCATGGGCGATGGCGACCGCCACGATCATGACGACCTGCCGATCCTGGTGGCTGGCGGCGGCGGCGGCACTATCCGCACCGGTCGGGTGGTGCAGCAGTGCCGGGGAACGCTCAGCGACCTGCATCTCGCCTTCCTGCTGCGCCTGGGCTTGCCAATCACCAGCTTCGGCGAGAGCAAGGCCCCCTTGCCCGATCTGCTTTAGAGACGGGGACACCGTCAGCTCTGCCCATCCGCACGGCGTCCGCGATCGGATCCCATCGCATCAGGCGCCGACCTGTCGTTGTTTGCACGCCGATCTGGACGATCTTGGCTGCAGTGCCGAGCTGCACCATTGTTCCGCGCGTCTCATGTGCTTAGGTGGACGCCATGCTGCAGCGGTTCGTGCTCCTGGTGGCGCTGATGGCGACGCTGGTCGGCCGCATGCTGGCGGGAGAGGGCGATCCTCCGCCGGTACCGGCGCCAGCGGCCTCAGCCAGCACCGACGCCTTCCCCCGTGCAGTCAGCCACAAGCCCTATACTGACGCTTTGCGCGCCTTCTGCGATGAGCGGAAAATCACAGTGACCGAGCACGGTGGCTCGCTGGTGAAGCTGCTATTGATCGGCGGCGCCCAGGTCCCCAATGCCGGCGCGATCCTGCAGCTCGCCCAGCAGACGCTGGACGGCTACGAGATCTGGTCGGGTCAGCAGGAGATCTTCGCCCGCCGGAAGCCGAGCGCGGAGGAGGCCTACCATCTCGTGGTGTTCAAGAACGATGCCGACTACATCGCGCTGATCGATTACTTGCGTGCGCACGCCTTGATGCCGGCTCCGGAGGGAGAGGACTTGGCGAAGAAGGTGTCCGGGTTCCCCCGGCCGCGCGTGATGTTCTCCAAGAATGCCCTGGTCAGCGCCTTCCCGGACAATTGGGCGATCTACAGCACCAGCTGCCTGGCGCTCGATGCCTTCTACCTGCGCTATTCCGACAAGCGCGGGCCGGCCTGGATCCGCGAAGGCATGGCGGCCGAGATGCAGCGGTTGCAATGCAAAGGCCAGATCCGCTGCACCACCATCGCCTATGAGGAGAACAAGGAGTCCCCCGTCGACAACTGGCCACGCGATGTCGCCAACATGATCGCCCGCCATGATGCCAATCTGATCAGCGCCAGCGATGCCATGCATCGCGCCCTCGGGTCGCTGGCCGGGGTCCACTACCGCCAGATGTGGAGCCTGCTCGCCTTCGTCCGGCAGAACTGCGGCACGAAGAAGGGCCCCGACAACAAATTCTACCGCCTGCTGCTGACGACCGCCGCGGGGACCGACAGCGAGAGCGCGGTGAAGAGCGTGCTTGGCGCCAGCGATCCCGCGCTGACCGATGGGTGGTGGGCATGGGCCCGCGAGGCCAAGTAGAAGCACGGCGCGTGGGCTGTCTTGGACTGCGCCGACGCGCCGTGGCGCAATCCCTCCCATCGACCGAGGTCAGTAGAGCGCGGCGCCCCGGTTCATGTCGATGATGATGCCGTAGTCGAGCGCCAATTTGATATCCGACAAGGGTCCGATCTGGGGCAGGTCGTCCTTCTGTATGTAGACGTTCTCGTAATAATTGGCGATAGTGCCGATCCAGGTTGGCGATCCCTGCTGATAGGTATAGGTGACGGAGTAGGTGCAATGGCGGTCCCACAGGAAGGTATGGACGAGCCCATCAGCCAAGGTGGTGGTATGCTGCCACATGGTGAAGGGATGAATGGTCCCGTTGCGATCGGCCAGGGAAGGGCCGCTGACGATGGTCGGCGTGACGATGCCGGAGAGGTTGCTGTAGTCGCCGTCGATAGTCACATTGTCGGCGCGCGTGACCGTGGTGCCGGTGATGCTGCGGGTGATCGCCCGCTTCACATGGCGCAGGCCAGAGAGCGAGGTCGTGCGCGTACCGCCTGAAGCGAGCTGCACCACCGCGGTGATGGGCGCCGACTGGGCGATGTAGGCATAGCAGTCGATCGTATCAGTCCAATCGCCTGGTGTCCCTGATCCCACCGCTCCCGGATCTGAGACGTAGAGCTCGAACGAGCCGCTATCGATGGTGATGACATCACCCTCTTCATTGGTGACCACGAAGGGATTGCCGCTGGTGAAGCTGAGGCTGATATGGTACCAGTCCGCCGGTAGGCCGGTGGAATCAGCCTCGAATTGGATCTGACCAGAGGTGTAGATCGGGCTGGGATAAGCGGTGGTGGTGATGACCGAGGAGCCGATGGCGGGAGACGGGGGGGTGTTATTCAGGCAGAAGATGATCTCGTTGACCGGCCGGGGACCGTCATTGACGATGGTGCTGCGTGGTGCTTCCCGGAAGGCCGCTACCCCCTTGTTGTAGAGCTGATTCAGTCCGGCATCGGATGCGAGCCCGACGGCACTGGATGCCGCACTGGTGGCCTGGGCGTCACCGCCAGTCGTCTGTGCCGGCGAGTTGGAGGCGTTGTTGCTGGAGCCGCAGCCAGTGAGCGCCAACGCTCCCGTCAGCAGGGCGCAGGCGGTGAGTGATTGGAGCAGGTGCATGGGAGGTCTCCTCGATGCGGGATTGGTGCCCAGTCGTCAGGTTGATGCTGCAGGATACCAGACTCCTCGTCAGGGTTACATGGGGCATTTTCCAACACCATGCTGCACGCATGCATTAGACCAGCCTCAGCCGGTACCAGCCAGCGGTGGAGGCTGAGCGGTCGAATCCCCCATGGCACTCCATGGCAACCACGTGCAGACAATCCTGCCGTCACGGCGATGGCGACCGGCGACTGCACGCGTACGATCTACCACTGTGCAGGGGAAGATTGCCGCACGCACTACGCGTGCCAGCGCGTTGCTCCCCCTTCGACGGCTGAGATCGATGGGACCTGGACCAGCAGGAGCGACACCGCCAGCTGGAGGCGTAGCAGGCCATCGACGCGCTTCTGATCCTCGGGCTGGGTGAACGGATGCATCTGCGCATCCAGCCGGACGAGATCGAGAAACACCAGGTCGGCGGCGATGGTGGCATTGACGTCTAAGAATTGCAGCGGTGGCAGATCCGCTAGGGTCTCCGCCATCCTGTTGAGTCGCTGGACGATGTCGCTGGGGGTATGATCGAGCAGGCAGAGCAGGGCGAGCCCATCGTAATCACCATGGAAAAATGGCTGCGCTTTGCTCGCAAGCACGTCGGCGATGCCGAGGAAGCGATCGGTAGCGGCGCTTCCCGGGCATCCGCGCAGCAGGAGGATGCGCGCGGCGGTCAGGAGATCGTGTCCAGCGGTGAGGTGGTGGGATTGTAGCCGCGCATAGGTGGCTTCCATCGCCTGCGACAGCTGCTCGGGCGTGCCGTCGACCGCCGCGAGGAGCGCACAGACGGGCACCTCGGATCGTCCAGTCAGCCACCAGTGCTTGCCCTGCATCTGGAGATAGATCTGGCGCATCCGATCGATGATGGACTTGGTCGCCGGGGTCCCATTGGCGAGCACCCGCAGGATCAGGACGGTGGTGATCAGGTGCGATCCGCCGACATGGAATCCCGACGAATGCAGGAGTTGTCGTGCCGATCCGACCTCGGCAGTGAACGCGGCGACCGTATCCGCCGTCTGCACCAACGTCGCCGCGACCACCAGGTTCACGGGCGAGGCAAGGGCATCGTACCAATGCGCGTGGCGATAGAGGTCCTCAGCGTAGGTCTCGATCAGGCGTGCGGTGTCTTCGGGGCTGGAAGTCCGCATGACGGCGGCCTGGGCCGCGAAGCGCAGCCAGGCACTGTCGCTCCACCACCGTGTCCCTGGACCGAGCGCACGATAGATGTCAGTGAACCGGCCCACTGCCGCACCATCGCTGCCAGGTTCCAGCAGATCCTCATCTGTCGACACGGGATTGTCCATCATACGCTCTCCCGCTCGATCACTGCGATCTGATGACCTATTTACCAGGCGAGCACGTTAACGGCCATCAGGTGAAGACCGGAGAGCCCGCCTCAAGCCAGGGGAGGTAGCAGGGAAGTCGATGCGTCACCGCCGCGAAGCGATGGCGAAGTCGCTGTTCACGAGGTGCATTTCATCCTTGCTCGCGGACGATTAGCGGAACCATGGCTGGCGCATGAAATTCAAAGATTATTACCGCATCATGGACGTCGCACCGGATGCGAGCGCTGATGACATAAAGACCGCCTATCGCAAGCTGGCGCGCAAATACCACCCCGATGTCAACAAGGCGGCCAGCGCCCAGCAGAGCTTCACCGATCTTGGCGAAGCCAATGAGGTGCTGAAGGATCCGGCCAAGCGGGCCGCCTACGATCGCATGCGCGCGGGAGGATGGAAGGACGGGCAGGACATCGAGACGCCGCCCCCGCCCCAGGACTTCAGCCAATTCAGCGACACCGAGGATGGCTCTGCCGACCATTTCAGCGATTTCTTCCAGTCGCTCTTCGGCAGAGGCTCGCCGCGTGGCCGGCACGGAGGCTTTGGCCGCACGGCGTTCCACCAACGCGGCGAGGACATCCACTACCAATTGGAGATCAGCGTCGAGGAGTCCTACCACGGCGGCAAGCGGGATATCAGATTGCAGACGCCGAGCATCGGCGAACATGGGCATGTCGAGGCGAAGGAACGCCGGCTCACCGTTACCATTCCCAAGGGCGTCCTGCCGGGTACGCACCTGCGCCTACGCGGCCAGGGCCAGCCGGGGGAGAGCAGCGAGCTGAACGGCGATCTCTACCTGGAGATCGCCTTCACGCCGCATCATCTTTACCGCATCGACGGCAAGAACCTGTCCATCGACGTCCCCATCACCCCCTGGGAGGCCGTGCTCGGTGCCCAGGTGTCGGTGCCGACGCTCGGTGGTCCGGTGGTGGCCACCATCCCCCCCGATACGCAGAACGGCCAAAAGCTCCGGCTCAAGGGCCGCGGCTTGCCGGGTGATCCGGCCGGCGACCAGTACCTCAGCCTGACCATCACCGTGCCGGCAACCTCCAGCGACAAAGCCAAGGAGCTCTATCGCGCGCTGGCCAAGGAGTCGTCCTTCAACCCGCGTTCCAAGCTGGGAGCCTGATCATGGGCGAGATCATCCATGCCTGCGAGATCGTGGTTGATCAGCGGACCTACACGCTGATCCAGGTCTCGGCCATCTGCGGCGTCGAACCGCAGCGTATCAGCGACCTGGTCGGCTATGGCATCGTCGCCCCCCAGGGCGCCCAGCCGACGTCCTGGCACTTCAGCGAAACCGCCATCCAGCGGCTCATGAAGGCTGTCCGCCTGCATCGGGATCTGGGCATCGACCGCCAAGGTCTTGCCCTGTCCCTGGAGTTGCTCGACGAGATCGATCGCCTGCGCAACCTGATCGATCGCCAGCGCACCTGAAAGCGCAGCGCATGCGGCGCTGCCGCGGTGTCGGTGGCCAGCGCGAGGCGACCGAGGCCCAGCCTCGCCCGCAGTCCTGACCGTACTAGTCTCGAGTCTCTAGTCGATGGTGACGATGGCCTTGATCACGCCGGTCTGCGGCTTGGTCCAGCCATCGAACAGGCCGATCACATCGGCGAAGCGGGCGCTATGGGTGATCCATGGCCGCGTGTCGATCTGACCGGACTCGATGAGCGCGATGATGCGGGTGAAGTCCCCGGGTAGGGCATTGCGGCTGGCGAGGATGTCGAGTTCGCGGCGGTGCAGTGCGGGGGCATGCGGCATGATGATGTCGGACTGGGTGATCCCGACATACACCAGCCGCCCCTTGAAGGCGCAATAGGTGATCGAGCGCGCCATCGAGAGGTTGCTGCCAGTGGCGTCGACCACCACATCGGCGAGCTGGCCGCCGGTGAGCTCGCCGAGGCGAGTCAGCTCGCTGCCATCGCCGGTGACCAGGATGGTATCGGGGATGTGCATACGCTCGCGCACGAAGGCCAGACGCTGCTCGTTCATGTCCATGGCCACCGTACGCGCCCCCGACAGCCGGGCGAATTCCATCACGCTCAGGCCGATCGGCCCGGCACCGACGACCAGCACGACGTTCCCCGGCTGGGGTGCTCCGCGGTTGATCGCGTGGCAGCCGATGCCGAGCGTCTCGACCAGGGCGAGCTGATCGAAGGTCAGCGACGAGGAGCGGTGGAGCTTGCGCGCCGGGAGGAGCATGCGCTCGGTCATGCCGCCATCGCACATCACCCCGAGGGTCTGATTGCTCTCGCAGCAGTTGGTGAAACCGCGCCGGCAGGCATAGCAGGTGCCGCAATTGATGTATGGCTCGACGGCGCACCGGTCGCCGGCGGCGATGTGGGTCACGCCAGGACCGGTGGCGACCACCTCGACCCCCAGTTCATGGCCGGGAATGCGCGGATAGATGAAGAAGGGCATCTTGCCCAGATAGCCGCCGATGTCCGAGCCGCAGATGGCGACGCGGTGGACGCGGACCAGGGCCTGGCCCGGGCCGGGGGCCTGCGGCTCGGCGATATCGACACGGCTGAAGCTGTGCGGCTTATCGAGTCGGATGGCCTTCATGGTACGCTCCTTGGCAGCCAGCTGGGCTGGGGCTCGCTGGTCAATTGTTCTCCGGCAGCCCTTCCAGGTGACCGAGATTATGGATGGGGGCGAAGATCTCACGCACCTCGCGCAGCAGCTGCTGATCAAGCGGCTCGGCCGCCCAGGTCGCCCATGCGCGCACATTCTGCGGATTGGCACTGCCGGCGATGGTGGTGGCGATGGCGGGGTTGGCCAGGCTGAACTGCAGCGCGAGCTTGGCGATGTCGATTCCCCGTGAGGCGCAGTGGGCGGCGGCAGCGCGGGCAGCCGCCTTCACCGCCTCGGGCTCCTTGAGCCAGGCCGGCAGGGGGGCGTTGGTGAGCAGGCGGGCGCTGAAGGGCCCTGCATTCATCGCACCGATGCCCTGAGCCGCTAGCCACGGTACGGTCTCGTCGGCGAAGCGGGTGTTTTGCAGGGTGTACTGGTTGTAGCTCAGCACGCAGTCGATGCCGATGCGCTCCGCGACGAAGCGGAAGATCTTCTGCGGGTACCCGCTGATGCCGATGAAGCGCACCTTGCCGGCAAGCTGCGCTCGGCGCAATGCGGGGATGGTCTCATCGATGATCTGCTGCATCGGCACGAACTCGATGTCGTGGCAGAGCACGATATCGAGATGATCCGTCGCCAGGCGGTGCAGGCTGACATCGATGCTCTCGGCGACGCGCTTGGCGCTGAAGTCGAAATGCGCGAGATCGTAGCGTCCCAGCTTGGTGCACAGCAGGTAGCTGTCGCGGCGCACACCGCGCAGGGCGATCCCGAGCAGCACCTCGCTCATGCCCCGGCCATAGAAGGGCGAGGTGTCGATGAAGGTCAGCCCGCAATCGAGGGCGACGCGCACGGCCGCAAGCGCCTCGTCCAGGCGGACGGCGCGGAACTCCTGGCCGAGCGACGAGGCGCCGAAGCTGAGGATGGGAAGCTGGAGGCCGGTACGGCCGAGTGGTCTGGTCTGCATGGGTCCTTTCAGGCGGTGCGGCAGCCGATGGTCAGCAGGACATTGGCCCACAGCGCCTGGTCCCCGGTCTGAATGGTCAGCACGTGATCGGGGCATTCGACGGCGCGGTAGAAATCCCACTTGAGGATGGGGGCGAGGGGCACGCTGCTCCCGGCGGCCTGGAGCACGCCACGGAATTCGGCCCATACCGGCGGTTCGCCGGAGCGGGCGTAGGGGTCATCGGGGGGGATGCCCATGGTATTGACGGCATCGACCGGGACCGCGCTGAGCACGGCCGCGAGCACCTGCGCGACCGTCACGCAGCCGGGCATGAGGTTCAGGCAGACGACCTGGGCATTGACGCCCTTCTTGGTCGAGGCTGGGTAGTTGCCATCGGCGATGAGGACGACCGCATGGTGGCCGGCCCGGGCGAGCACGTCGGAGATGGCGGGATGGATGAGGCGATGCTTCAGCACGGTTGGGCCTTTCGCTCAGAAGCCGGTGCGCTGGCCAGGCAGGACCGGACACTCGCCATGGTGCATGCGGCCGCGGTCTCGGCATCGGGCAGCGGATGGACTTCGGCAGAGAGGAAGCCGTGGTAACCGATCGCATGCAGGGCCTCGGCGATAGGTGCCAGGGCCGTATGCCCGAGGCCCATGGCGCGCCGGTTGGAATCGGCGAAGTGCACATGGCCGAGGCGATGCCGGACGTTGCGCAGCGCTGCAGCGATGTCCGCTTCCTCGATGTTCATATGGAAGAGGTCGCACAGCAGCTGGACGCCGGCAATCTGGTGCTGGTCGAGGAAGAGGGCCGCCTCCTCGGCGCGCGAGATCAGGTTGGTCTCGTAGCGGTTCAAGGGCTCGTAGAGCAGCGCCTGTCCGCGCGCTGCGGCGCGCTGGCCGAGCTGGCGCAGGCCATCGGCAAGCCAGTCCAGCGCCTGGTCGCGGGTGCTGCCGCCTTCGCCCCAGCGACCTTGCATCGAACCGATGATCGCCGGTGCACCGACCTCGGCGGCACGATCGATGAAGGCGGCAGCGTAGTCCTGCGCGCGCCGGCGCACGGTGGGGTCGGGATCGGTCAGGCGCAGGCGGTGCTTGACCCAGCCGGCACCGGTGCCCATGGCCGCACAGGCCAGGTGATGCCGATCCAACAGCGCGCGCAGCGCGCCGGGATCGACCGCATCCGGTGCGGGCAGGAACAGCTCGATGGCATCGAAGCCGTGCCGTGCCGCCACCGCGGCAGCCGCCTCAAGGTCGTCCCAAAGGACAAAGGGGCCGCCACGCGCCTCGCTGACCAGGGAGACGGTGATGGCAGAGCGCATCGGCGAGGCGGGGGGTGCAGGCACCATGCTGCAGATCATGCTCTGGACACGTGAGTGATGCAATGACAGGGGCTGACGGACGTCGGCAATGCGTACACGGTCATCCCCGCCATCCTCGGCTCCAGCGCTGGCGGGTCCGGCTGAATGAGCGGGACGGTTCGTTCACCACCAGACCGGGCTCGTCGGTAGCGACATATCTCCATCCGTCGGAAGGTCCTCGCGCGTAGAGAGGATAGCCGGCTTCAGGTCACGACGACAGGTCCACAGTGATGTACGGCAGAGTCATTATGACAAGGGTTGCGCCGTTCATCCCGCTTGCACCCCCATAAACCCCATTGGACGCATGACCATGCAGCATCGTCATCACTCCGGTCGCCCTTCCCGCCGCGGCCTCATTGCCGCGGCAGTGGTCAGCACCCTGCTCACGGGCTGCTTCAGCAGCTCGCGCGACCTGGTGCAGCGCGATCTCGAACCCATCGGCGATGACGATGACACCATTGCGGTGATCGCCATCCACAACGAGATCGTCGAGCACCACGGCGACGGCGCGTTCCATGGCAGTGATGTCGATGGCGATGAGATCGCCTTGCGCCTGCGCGCTGCCGGGCGCGACACGCATGTCAAGGCGGTCGTCCTCGATCTCGACACCGGTGGTGGGGATGTCACGGCCACCGACATGATCTACCACCAGGTCCTGGCCGTGCGCGAAGCCGGCAAGCCGGTGATCGCGGTGATGGGCAGCGTCTGCGCATCAGGCGGCTATTACATCGCCACCGCGGCGGACACCATCATCACCGCGCCCTCGACCATCACCGGGTCGATCGGGGTGATCTTCGAATCCCCCGATCTACACGGTTTCGTCACCGGCCATCTGGGCATCGACGTCACGGTGATCAAGAGCGGCGCCTTGAAGGACATCGGCTCCCCCATGCGCGCGATGACCGATGAGGAGAAGAAGATCATCCAGGGCATGGTCGACCAGTCCTACGAGCAGTTCCTCGGCGTAGTGGCGGATCGCCGCAAGGGCCACGGGCCGCTGCCGCTGGACCGCCAGGCGGCACTCGAGCGCATCCGCACCATCGCCGATGGCCGGGTGATCACCGGTACCCAGGCGATCCAGGCGGGTCTTGCCGATCAGACCGGCTTCCTCTTCGACGCGATCGCCGTGGCGAGCAGGGCGGCGCATATCACCGACACCCCCAAGGTCATCCGCTATGGCCGCGACAACGGCATCTTCGGGATCTCGGCGGCGAGCCAGGAGACGCACATCAACGCCGGCGTAGAGCTCAATGCCAACATTCTGCCGCTCGCCCAGCATGCACGCCTGGAGTACCGCTGGGCGTCCTGGTAGGCCGTGCCATTCCTGGGATGCGATTCCGTGTCGGTCCTGCGGATGACGGCAGCGGCGATGATGAGCGAATGCGCCCGCTGCGCGGCACGGGACGTGCGTGCATGAGGGCGCTTACGGCAGGTGGAACTTGCCGAAGCGGATGTGGGTGCGGTTCCTGTCCTTGGTGCCGCTGTCCCACACCGCTCGATACTCGCCGGCAGCCACTTCGATGAGCGCCGGATAGGAGTTGTGCGTCCCGGCATCGAAGAAGGTGCGTTCAGGACCCCATATCCCGCCAGGGGGCTTGGTCTTATAGCGGAGCGCCATGCGGCTCCAGGCTGGGCCATCGCTATAGACGTAGAGGTGGGTGCCGTCCGTGGCGCGGCCGAAATAGGCCTTCGCCACGCTGTTCCAAAGATCGCTCTCCGCCTGCGCCGCGCTCCAGGTATGCCCGCCGTCGGTACTGGCGCTTGAGTAGGCGCGTGGCGGATCGAGGGCCACACCTTCATTGTCATAGCGTGCGGCGCGCATGACGAGCTGCAGCTCGCCATCGTGCTCGCCCGCAGCGATGGCGCCTTCCTGCAGGAAGACCTTGCCGGCCACCGGCTGGGGGATGAAGGCATCCAACCGCCACTCCAGCAGGCTGGTGCTGCTCAAGAGCAGCTGATCGCGCGATCCCAGGGGATCATTGCGCTTGGTATTGCGGTGCACCGGCATGAGATACCGGGGCACGCCATGGTCGAGCACGCGGGTGATCCCGCCGGTCACGGTGATGAGCGGGCCGGTGTACTGCATCGCCAGCTCCACTGGCGACCAGGAGCGGCCGCCGTCGGCGCTGAAGGCGCCGACGAGACGGGAATCCTCGCTGTGCTCGTAATTGATCGGGCAGCGCATGCCGAAGCACCACAGCACGTCCTGGCCGGGGGGCTTGTAGAGCACCGGGTTGGCATAGCAGAACTGCATCGCCCCATGCCACTGGGTGTGATCGAAGATGGCGACCGGCTCGCTCCAGCTGTCACCGTCATTGGTCGACACACTGGCGTACAAGTCGCCCATGTCCGTCTTCCCGGGGATGCCGGCGCCGAAGGCGACGACCAGATGCTTCGGCTTCCACAGCGCGATGTCCGGCTCCCAGAGCAAGGCGGCGCCGGGATGCTGCTCCACCGAGCGGACGACGCGCACGTCGGTGACATCGCCGGTGGCCTCGTCGGCACGCGCTGCCGGGGGCAGGACCGCGAGCAGGAGCAGGGCGGTTCGCAGCGCGCTGATCGCGGGATGGGCGCCCCGGCGCCTGCCCCGCGATCTGCTGAGCATGAGTAGTCCGAGAGCCATCGTCTATCCTACCCCATGACGTTCGCCATGTTGCCGTCAATCGGGATGGCTTCGCCGCCGAGGAGGCCGCAGCGACCAGCTCGCGGTGGGAAGGAGCTAGGGGAGGATGTCGATCACGCCGACATCGATGCCCTGTCCGCCCACGGTCTGGTGGCAATGCACGCTCACGGTCAGCGTCGCCCCGGGCTTGAAGAGGGGGATGGCGGCATCGCGCATATCGATGGGCTCGTATGCCACTGTGTAGCCGCCTTCGCGGCCAGCCAGGAGTCCATCGAGGTAGATATCGACATCCTCGTCATGGAAGGAGAGGAAGGCGAGCCGGTGGAAACGCCCCTCGGGGACCACCACCTGGCGCCGCAACCAGATGTCATCGGTCTTCCACGAGGTCTTGACGTTGGGCACGCCGTTGCCGATCAGCGCCGGTCCCTGCGACCAGGCATGGTCATCGAAATCGGGTCTGGTCCATCCCTCGGGCGGATGCTGGAGCGTGTAATGCCAGATCAGCGGCGCCTGCTGCGAGGTCGGGATCACCTCGCGGAATTGCGGACGGCCCGGGATCGGCAGCCACGGACCGACCTTGGCATGGTCGCGCGACGCCCACTTCTTCCATAGCGCCGCATCCGAGAGCGCCTTGATGAAGACGCCGCCGATCACCGGCCGGGCCTTCATCCCATCGCTGTGCACGTCGTCGGTGACATAGGAATCCACCAGCGGCGAGCGCGCGGTGGTGGTGTCGAGGTAAGCGTAGATCGGTGCGATCAGGCGCTCGAAGTCCCCCTGGTTCTCGGCCATGGTGGCGCTCCACAGCGTCCAGTCGGTCTTGGTCAGATGGGTACGGGAATCGAGGGGGACGCCGTAGTGCTGCATCACGCTGAGGTAATAGGCGATCTCCGAGCGGGCCACTTCCGGCGGAAAGACATGCAGGTCGAGGATGGCATCCCAGACCAGGTTGTACTTCTGGCTCCAGGTCCCGGGGCGATCGAATGCCAGCCGTGAATGGCCGCCATCCTGGCTCGCGGTGATCCAATGCTGGGCATCGGCCTTGGCCAGGCTGGCGTAGCGCTCGGCAGTCGCGGCGTCCCCGCGCTGCCGGCAGAGATCGCCGAATGCGGCGAGTGCGAGGATGGCCTTGATGGAGAGGTTGGCGTTGTGCGCGAGATGGCCCATGAAATCGTCGGTGCACAGCTGGTTCTCCGGATCCAGGCCGTACTGCTCGAGAAACTTCGCCCATTGGGTGAGCTGGGGCCACCAGGGATCGACGAAGGCGGTGCTGCCCTCGCTCTTGGCGATCGCATCGCAGAGGATGAGCATGTTGCCGCTCTCCTCGACCGGCATCTGCTCACCGCCGTCATCGGTGCCGCGGGCGATCGGGTAGGTCCCGAGATCGTGAGGCGAATTGGGGAACTTCCAGCGCGGCGAGGCGGCATACGCCAGGATCGGCACCAGGGACGCCTTCGCCAGGGTTGGGCTGAGCATGATGAACAGAGGATCCATTGGGAAGATGACATCGACAGTGGCGATATCGCCGTTGCTGGTGTTCTCCTTGGTGAACATCAGCGGCTGGCGGTTCCCGTCGGCGGCGATGCCGTTGGCGGCGATGCACTCGCGATAGGCGAGCGAGCAGATCTGGGCATAGCGCTCGCCGCCGATGCGGGTGAGATCGGCCACCAGATCGCCGTCAAACTGCTCACACCGCTTCACCAGGCTGGGATAATCACGCTCGGCGCTCTGGAAGAGCTCGGCGACCGTCGCCCCATCCCGTCGCCAGAACGGCCGCAGCTTGGTGCCGAAGTACTTGATCGCATAGACTTCGTCGTAGCCGACCATCGCGTGCTGCGCTACGGGAGTGGCGCCCACCTGACCAAAGTCCAGCGCCACGGCCATCACCGGCTGGTCATCCCGCACTGCCCGCGGCTTGCGCGTATCGTCGCCCAGCGTCAGTGCGCCATGCGCGGTGAAATCGCCGAGCACCGCTGCCTCGCCGGCGATGGCGGCGCTGCACGTGCTACCCGGTGCCACCAGGAGGGCGTAGCCCCAGTCGATGCGCACGTCATCGCCGGAACGCTCGAGCACTGGCTGATCGCTGGTACCGATGTGCAAGCCGGTGAGGGAACCGAAGGTCTTGCGCTCCCAGGTCACCAGCTGGTCCTCACTGTTGACCGCGAGCTGCGCACTGACGGTATCCAGCACGCGCACCTCGTGCGCGGCGCCATCCAGGGCGCGCACCTCCCAGGTGATGTAGCTGAGCGGACGGGACAGTACATCCAGGTCATCCGGCAGATCCGCGGTCATGAAGGTCAACCGGACGGCGACATGCCCATCGGCGAACTGGTACACGCTGCGCGTCGGCAGTACCTGGACGTCCTGCTGCGGGAATACCGGAGTCCCCTCCGGCTTGGTGCCCATCAGACGGTAGGTGGCGCCATCGATGCGGATCAGGCTCAGGAGCGTATGGGGATGATGGGTCCAGTGCCTGGGAGCGTCGTCAGTCAGGTGGTCGGCCTCCGACCAGATGCTCAGGAAGGGGTCATTGGCGATCAACGGCACCGCCGGGGGGCGGAACGCCGCCTGCTGCACCGCCAGGAGATGTCCGGGCAGGGCACACAGCGCCAAAGCGGCCAGAGAGAGGCGTGCGACGGGCATGGTCATGGCCGGGTTCGTCCTTGGATCAGCTGCGTCTGGGGCATCCCAATGCAGGTGCCTACCGGTAACGTCGTTGGAGCTGCGGAGGTTAACAACATCTTCTCCAAGCGCTGGTGGCGAGTGGTCACCACAGACATCACTGTTCACGGCGAGCGCAGGGATGAGGTCGATATGGAGGCGGTATTGGTTCCGGATGTGCCATGCCTACCCACGCAGGGAGCAAGATAACGGAGCTGCGCAAGGCCAGACGGGAGAGCGGATCGTCACAGGCCACTGCTGGCGCCAATCACCGGCACAGCCCGCTGAGAACGTGCGTGAGTAGACAGCTCATCCATGACGCGATGCCAGACGCCGCGAGATCCATCACGGAGAACGGCGTGACACCTCGCTGATCACTGATCGATGTCGAGATACGTCGTGCTGACGCACAATCCGCGAGCGTCGGTGGCGAGCAGGAAGCAGGCCAGCGGCCGCTCGGGAGGCAGGGTGGCAGAGGCGTTGCCCGCCATGATCTCGCCGGGCAGGGTCTTCCACGTCCGCTGCTGCCATTTCCCCAGGTCGCTAGTACAGCACAGCTCGACTTTTGCGATCGCGACCGGACCGGTGATGCTGGCTGTCAGGCGGCCATCGACGATCCTGGGTGGTGAGAACGCCGGGAGTGGCGTGCCGCCGATCAGGAGCGAGTCGATGAAGGTGTCGACCTCCAACATCGTCCAGATATGGCCGTGCGGCAGCACGGGCTTGACGCTCAGATTCTTGGGCGTATGCACCAGCTCATAGGACTTGCGGTAGCTGTCAGGGGGATAGGCGAAGTCCTTCATGCCATTGACAAACAGCATGGGGCAGGCCACCGCGCCGAGGTAGCGCGAGGGATCGAATGCCTCCACCCAGCGGCTGCGCCGCGCCTCGTCCATCTTGGAGAACTGCGGCTCGATCCAGTAGCTGTCTTCGTACAGGAATCCGCAGCCATAGACCGGGACCGCCGCCTGGAAGCGGTGGTCGATGCCTACGGTAATGCAGGTCAGATACCCGCCCCAGCTGATGCCCGTCAGCGCGGTACGCCGCGGATCGACCTCGGGCCGCGAACGCAGGAGCGAATGCCCGCGGATCACCGCCGCCACCGCATGGTAGGTCCACATATCCCTGATCTCATTGCCGCTGAAATCGTGGAACTTCACCGTGTCGCTCTGGTCGGGACCGCCATCGGGCAACCGCCCTGTCGGTCCATTGCCGGACAGATCCATGGCGATTGCCGCATAGCCATGCTTGGCCCAGTGCTCGGCCCAATCGCGGAAGGCCTTGCCGCCGCCGCCGTGCACCAGCACCATGCCCGGGAAAGGCCCCGACCCCTCAGGCTTCGCGTAATAGGCGAACACCCGCGTCGGCTTGCCCTGGAAGGGTTCGCCGGCGTAGAAGAGCGGCTGGACCAGGCCTTCGGCGGGCATCCAGGTCGCGTCAGGAACCTGTTGCAGGGAGGCGATATCCCAAGGACCGCTCTCACCACCAGGCGCGAGCGCCTGAGGCCAGGCAGTGGCCAGAACGGCGATCAGGCACCAGGCTGGCCACGAGAGCGGTTTTCCGGCCGGTCTGCTGCGAACACATCGTCGTGGGTGTTGGCGGCAGGAGGATGTCGTCAGGTGCATGGTCGCAGTATCCCCAGAGCGTCCCTGATGGGCGCCATACCGATGGTATTCAGAAGACTACGCCAACCCGCAGGCACCGTTGCCCAGCGGGGAATCGATGGCAGGGAGTTGATATCCCCTCCGGACACATGCAGGTCGGAAGCGCATACACCGTCTCCCCGAGGGCGTTGTCGTGCCCCTCCCGGTCACAACGCCCCAGGGACCGGAGAACACTGGTGTCATCGACATGGGCCGGTAGGTACATCCGCCAAGACAAACGGAGGTGGACACTACCCCGTGCACTTGGGCATCCGCTCTGCTTGCGCTCGGCCATTGCACGGGTCGATGGCTGTCCCTATCGTCCCCCTGTTGGAGATCTCCATGCCGCTGATCGTCCGATCCCTGGCGCTGGCCCTGCTGTTCGCCGTCACCGCCGCTGCTGCGGACGCGGCTGTGCCATTCGGCGACACGGTCATCTTCCGCGACTCCCTCAGTAACTCCCGCATCCAGTTCGAGCGGTCCAAGAAGGGCACGGTCGCCTTCCTGGGCGGATCGATAACAGAGATGGATGGCTACCGGCCGATGGTATGCGAGCTGCTCGCGAAGCGCTTCCCGGACACGCGCTTCACCACCATCAATGCCGGCATCGGCTCGACCACCTCGACCACCGGCGCCTTCCGGCTGGAGCATGATGTCCTGGACAAGGGTCCGATCGATCTGCTGTTCGTCGAGTTCGCCGTCAATGATGACCAGGATGGCCATCATACCCGCACTGAATGCATCCGTGGCATGGAAGGCATCATCCGGCATGCTCGGCGGGTGAACCCGAACATCGATCTCGTGGTCACCTACTTCGTCAACGAGTCGATGCTCAAGACGCTCCAGGCGCAGGGCACACCGCTGACCATCGAGGCGCATGGCGCGGTGACCAAGCATTACGCGATCTCCACCATCAATCTCGCCCGTGAAGTCGCCCAGGAGATCACCGCGGGCACCCTCACCTGGGCCGCCTATGGCGGCGTCCATCCCGCCCGCGCTGGCAATGCCATCGCGGCGGCCATGATCGACGAACTGTTCAACCGGGCTTGGCCGTCACCGCTCGCGCCGACGGCGCAGCCGCAGCCGCATGCCGCTCCGGCGGAGCCGCTGGATCCCCTGAACTACGGCAACGGCCGCTTCATCGATCCTGCCAAGGCCCAGGTGAAGCAGGGGTGGACCTTCGGCGTTCCCGATTGGAAAGCGATCCCCGGTGGCAAGCGCGACCAATTCGTCACACCACCCATGCTCTCTGCCACCGCGGCTGGCGCCGAAGCATCCCTGGCATTCGAGGGTACGGCGGTGGGAGCCTTCATCGTTGCCGGGCCCGATGCCGGCATCGTCGATGCGAGCATCGATGGCGGTCCGTTCACCCCGGTGAACCTGCTGCACGCCTTCAGCCAGGGCCTGCACTACCCGCGCACGGTGATGCTGGGCACGGATCTGCCGCCAGGGGCGCACCGTCTGACCGTGCGCATGTCGTCCGAGACCACCAGCAAAAGCGCCGGCCACGCCATGCGCATCTACCAGTTCGTCGCCAACTGAGCGCACCGCCCTCTTTCTGTGGGTATCCATCCGAGATGCGTCCGATGCTGCACGTCCTCATCCAGCGACTCGCATTGCCGGCACCGGCTCTCATGCTTGGCATCGCCTGCCGCACCTGTGGTGGTCAGGATGCGCAGAATGGCGCCGTGCCAGAACCCGGGCGCGTCACCGCCCATTCCCAGGGGCTGCATGGCTACATCGGCTATGAGGCATCGCGGCCGCCCAAGCAATCGGCCTATTGCATAGGCATGGGCTTCTATGCCGCCGCCTGGCCGCTGATCGGCCAGCCGCTGGCCAACATCCAGATCGGCCTGCCGGGAACCTGGATCCTGCCCGATAATGCCGATGACAAGGACACGCCGCTGGCACCGGTGGGGACGCTGGCGCGCACATGGCCGGAGCGCGGCCCGACCTGGAGCAGCGTCTTCCAGACCGTGGAGGGGGGCCTCGGCTACTGGGCGGGGAACCATTTCCGCTACGGCCCGCCGAAATTCAGCATGAATGCCACCCCCCAGTGCTACGACTACGAGGTCGGCTCTCCCGGGTGGTCCTTCTTCCGCGGCAATGAGGCATTGCCCGACAACCGCCTGGGCATTGCGCAACTGAGCAATCGCCTGCTGATCCCGCCGGATGGCCTGACCTTCCAGGGCAATCCCAATGGGCAGTTCCTGGGCTACACCTGGATGGCTCTGCCATTCACCGAAGCGACACCCGGCGATCCGCCCACCGGAGACCAGAGCTGGACGTGTTTCCTGTCGTCCAGCAACTTCAAGGGACCGATCGCCTACTACATCCCCGAGACCTGGAGCAAGATCGGCGCGCTCTTCCACGATCCCTATCTCGCCGGCCGCGGCCTCGATGCCCGCCCCGGGGATATCGGCGGGGGGGCGATCGAGATCAATACCGTTCCACGCTTCGATGCGCAGGATGCGCACGGAGTCCTCTATTCGAAGATCCCCCGGCTGCAATTCCCGCTCGATGCTGACGGACGCTCGCTCCTGGTCCAGGATGTGACCTACTATGCGAAATCCGCCCTCTACGACGAGGTCAAAGCCTGGCGTGACGGGGGCCCGGCCAGCTCAGGCCGGTTCAACGCGGCCGGTGCGTGGTCGTCGACCCTCACCACCCATGCACCCCATTACGACCAGTCGGGCATGAAGCTGAGCGGCATCGAGCGCATCTGCACCACCACGGTGTTCGCCGGCAACATCTGGGGGCTGGAATGGCCGGGTAGCCCGATCAGCCGTCAAGGGTCCTTTCCGCAATATTTCCGCAACGACGGTGGAGTCAGGGTGCCGGTCGCGGCGGCTGAGGTGCCGCCTGAGACGCACCTGGTGGAACAGGAGTTCACGCTGGCGGGGACGGGGGCGACCTACACCTCTCCGAGCACCGGCGCGTGGGGCCAGCCAGGGGCACGCAGCGGCCCGCTGACCGTCACGCTCGTCGATGGCTCGGTGGTGACCTACCGCTGGTACCGCTTCGTCGACCAGCCGTCGCTCCAGCAATACCACTGGAGCGAGGGGAAGCGGGCGCGGCTGCAGGCCTTCATCGAGAAGGTCCATGCCACCTGGACCATCGATCGGGACTACATGGCGCCGCCACGCTCAGGGACGCTGGTGACCATGGATCCGGCGTTGATCGTGGTCCCGCCGGCTGGGATGGAGACTGGCTATGTCCCGATCGTCGTGCGCCAAGCGGCCCGCTGAGGGCGACGGCCCTGCTGAGCCGCCCAGGCGCACCCCCGGCACGATCACGGCGTGGTCGGGATGAGGATGCTCTGCAGGCTGACAGCGTTGGTGTCGTGCGCGAACTGCACGGTATTCGCGCCCGCCTTGAGCGTTGCCCAGGTCATGGTCAGGAGAGCGGGATTGAAGCGCCCCCATGCGCCGGTATAGGGATAGGTGACCAGTTGCGCAGCGCTGGCATCGCCATTCACGATCAGACGCTGCGTAGCCGCGCTGCCCTCTCCGTGCGCATCCGTGCTGGCATTGTCATAGGTGATGATGAGCGGATAGCGCCCGGCCATCGGCACCGTCACGGCGAAGGTGACCGCGCTGTCAGGAGCGGCCAGGTCGGTGGCATAGGTGCGTCCGGCATCGGCTGGGGCTGCCGGCGGCGGCGATGCATGGACGACCACTGCATGTACCGCCTCATACAGATGCGCGGTGCCATGGGCGACACCCGTGTCAGCACCGTCGATGCGGGAGGTGTTGACGGCGACATCGACGAGCTTCTTGAGGAATGGCCCCTCGTTGAGCAGGATATTGCCATGCACGGTCACCTGATCCGCAGCACTGATCGCGATCAGCGCTGTCGGATCGAGGTTCGCCGATCGCTCCCAGCGGTTGCCGGTGATGGCCGTCTGGTGGGAGCGCAGGAAGATGTTGTCGCTGATGGTGACCTGATCGGAGGAATAGACCGCCAGGCTAGCATTCGGGAAGCCAGCGAACAGGTTGTTCTTCACCGATGCCACATGGGCATTGCCGACGAAGAGCGCCACCCCGCGCGGGGTGATGCCATTCCATACCGGGTGGTTGCCGCCCGACAGGAAGACGTTGTTCTCGATCACCAGGTTGTCCTGATCGCGCGAGCCCGATGACACCCCGTTGGGCACCTCGATGCCGAGGAAGCAGCTGATCCCGTCGATGTCGTAGAAGACGCAGTTGGTGATGGTGACGTTGCGGCATTGCGGTCCCTCATTCCAGTAAGTCTGCATGCCACCGCAGAAGCCGCTCATGTCGCTGCCATAGATGCGGCAGCGGTCCATGGTGATTCCCGCTGCCGATTTCACCAACAGGGGATGGGCGAAGGAGGAGCTGAACGCGCAATCGATGAGGGTCCAAGTCCCTCCGGAGGTCAGGTTGACCACGCGGTCGGCGAGGTCGTTCCACTTGGGGGGTGGCCCATCGCCCTTCCCGGTCCTCTCGACGGCAACATCCCTATCGAGCACCAGGTCCTGGCAGTTGTCCGGAGCATCGGCGATCTGGGCGATCACTGCGCTTGCACGCATGTGGGCGCTATTGGCGTTCGCATAATCCCAGATCGCCACGGTATCGCCGATGCGGTAGTCGGATGACCGGCGGATGCGGATGGTATTGGGCGCCGGCTTGGCACGGATGTCCTGCAGTTCGGTCAGTTCATTGACGTCGTCATCATTGCTGGTCAGCCATTGGCAGTGCTTCATCACCACCTGGGCGCGTGAATGGCCCTGGTGGCCACCATAGAAGCCCAGGCGATTGGTGCCCGGGGGAGGACCAGAATAGACATTGGTGAAGGCCAGCGTGCCGGCACTCCCGCCGCCGGCGAAACCACCCCCGGCGTAGTCTGCGACGCGCTCGACGGTGACATTGGTGGTGCCTCGGCATTCGATGAACGGGCACCATTCACCTTGCTGGCTCCCCCAGATGAACGCGCGCTTGCCGATCTGCTCCTGCTTCAGTTCGCGCTCGAGCTCCAGGACCCAGTCAGTTCCCCGCTGGGTGACCGAGACTATCTCCAGATTCAGCGTCCAATCGAATGAGTCACGTCCGGCGCTCAGGATGCGCAAGCGCGGCTTATAGCGGTCATGGGCGGTGAAGATCGCCTCCGTCGGTGCGGCATATCCAGCATCCAGGGCGATCGTGATCGACTTGCTGCCGGGCTCGACCGCGGTAATCCGCCCCTGCGTCACATTCATGGTCTTGAAATCGACGATGATGTCCCTGATCGTGCAGTTGGAGCAGCGATCGGCCACGAATGGCGAACGCCCACCGGCAACCAGGAAGGTAGTCTTGGATGCGATGCCGGTGATCGTCAGTCCAGAAGCCTCGGCGGGGATGCGGAAGTAGAATCCGCGGTCCGGACCTGGGGACAGCAGGGCATAGGATCCAGCCGGGATGAGCACGGTATTCCCAGGGCCGCCCTTGGCGGCGGCATCGATTGTGGCCTGGATGGCAGGCGCATCATCCGCTACGCCATCGCCCCTAGCACCCAGCGTCTTCACGTCGAATGTCGCTGCAGAGGCCGGTATGCGGCCGGCCACGAGCAGGACAAGGATGGCCATGACGCAGGTGTGTCGCATGGTGATAATTACCTGAATACATACCTATGCATAATGATGGTGTTGTCCATCTGAGACGGCTGGGGAGTGCAGATACTCAGATCTGGGACGCGCGCGACCTGCTGATGCGAGGGATCAAGGGCCCTGGGTGTCATCGCCTGGTGTGCCAGCCCTGGAGCGCAGGCCGCGCAGCAGGCTGGTAGCGACCCAGCTGGCGACCGCCGGACCGACGAGCAGGACCATGAGGAACCGCGCCATCTGCATAGTCATGACGAAAGGCAGATCGACGGTGCTTGATGCCGCGATGATGGCGGCGGAATCCACCCCCCCGGGGCTGGTCGCGAGGTAGGCGGTCAGCAGATCGACATCAGCGAGCCTGACCAGTAACAAGGCGAGCGCGCCGCAGATCGCCATCATGAGCACGATGGTCACGATGATCTGCGGCAGGACGCGCCACGCGTGCCGGAGGATGTCGCGGTTGAAGCGCAGTCCGGTATTCCACCCGAGGAGCGCAAAGCTCGCTGCCAGGAACCACCTGGGCAGCTCGATGGCCATCATCCCCGTGCCGTGCAGGGCGCCGCCGATCGCCATCGGCACCAGCAACGTCCCCGCGGGTATCCTGATGCGCTTGCCCACCAGCATGCCCAGTAGCACGAGCAGGAGCGAGCCGAGGAATCCCAGTCCGTCGACAGCGGCAAACCAGGGCACCGGCGCCGGATCGGACGATGGGTGGACCCAGAAGCGGGCGATGATCGAGGCGGCAATGGCGACCAAGACGACACGGAGGTATTGCATGCAGGCGACGAGGCGCCCATCTGCCCCGAACGCATCAGCCATCAGCATCATGACCGGGGCGGCCCCCGGAAGGAGCCCCCAGACGGCGGTGGTATCCGGCAGAATGCCAAGCCTGCTGATCAGCCATCCGACGATGCAGCTGACGGCGACGATGGTGAGCGCGATGCCGAGGAAGAGGGGCCAGTGACCCTGGAAGGTGCTAACGATCTGGGCCGTCACCGCGCGTGCGATCATGCAGCCGATGACTGCCTGGGCGAAGCTGTAGCAGATGTCGGGAACGCGAACCGAGCCGCCGCCGGTCTCGATCAGGATGGCAGCGACCATGGGACCGAGCATCAGGGCCGCTGGCAGGCGCGCCCAGATGAGCAGGAGCCCAAGGACCGCAGAGGCTGCCAGCAGTATCCCCCATTGGGCCACACGCGGCAGGCCCTCCAGTGGTCCGATGCACTGCCACGCCATGCCGATGTCGTCTAGCGGCCGAAGCCGATGTCTGCCGCCTTCGCGATCCTGCAGATCAGCGGCAGGATGTGGGTGATGGAGAACGCATGCATGTCAGCGGACCTGCAGGTGGTGCCATCCTCGGCGAGGATTATCGCGTAGCCGTGTTCCCAAGCCTGCCGCGCCGTCGATTCGACGCCGATATTGGTCGACACGCCAGCCAGCACTATCGTCGTAATCCCACGTCGCCGCAGCTGGAGATCCAGCTCGGTTCCATGGAATGCGCCCCATTGGCGCTTAGTGATGCGGATATCGCCATTCACATGCAATCCGTCCACCAATTCGCTGAATCCAGGAGGATAGCCGCCAGGCGGGGTGGGCGACGGCTTGTCGACGGGCTGGCGAAGCACATCCCGTCCGTCCGGGGACCAGGCTACATTGACGAGGACCACGGCCGCGCCGGCAGCGCGGAAGCGTTCGGCCAGCCCTTTGCCGACCGTGACAATGTCAACGCCGGAGCGTGGCGCCAAGGGGAAGCCCATGATGCCCTTCTGCAGGTCGATGAGCACGAGGGCGGTCGTCTGGGGATCAAGGTGCAGCATGGGATGGGGCCTTCCGCTGTTGCCGTGAAATGGCTTGCAGGATAACCATTATTGGAGCATATGCTCGCATAGGGGATAATTAGAGAATGGTCTCAAGCAAGTCAACGCTAAATGCCGCGCAGGGGGTCATTCCGCAGCACCGCCATGGCAACGCGCGGGTCATGGCGATCCTCGCTGTCGGTGCCGCGGTGGTCGCAGAGCGAGGCTTCGATGCGGCAACCATGGCCGAGATCGCTTCCAGAGCGAAGTCGCCCATCGGCTCGCCCTACCGCTTCTTCCCCAGCAAGGAGATCCTCGCCAATGCGCTCATCTAGCGCTTCGCCATCATCATCGACCGGGCGAGCGATGCCATCGACGGACACATCGGGGAGATGCCCCTGGACGATGCCGCAGATCGTCTCCTGGATGTCATGGCCGAGCGTCACGATGAAACTCAGTCCTCGCGCGGGCTGCTCGATGCGCGCAGGGAGTGGTCGGCCACGCGTGTCGTTGTCCGTCAGGCAGCCTTGAGGCGGATTGCCCAGTCGCCGCGCCTTCGTTCGCGTACAATGACGCCTCAGGTCGCCAGCGCCATGGCGGTGATGATCCTGCACAACATGAAGACCATGGCGATCCTCGTTGGCTTTCGCACCACGCGAGCATCCCGTGGTGCCATCACGGAGTTGCTCCAAATGAATCGGCTTTATATCACCAGTCGCTTTTCTTGATTGCCCACGACCGCCCGGAGTGCCTTGACGCACAGCCACGCCAATAAGCAGCCTGCGATGGTAAGGGCGGTCCGCTGACACCGGCAAGAGAGGACCACCAGCTACTTACCAGCCGCCGATGCCGCATGGGGAGCGAATGAGCGGAGGTAGATGACCACCTGCCAGCGCTGGGTGTCGCTGAGGGTCTTGAACCCCGCCATGGCATTACGCCCGGTGGAGATCTTCCACGCTATCGCACCGTCGCTCTGCCGCTGAAAGGTGGGATCGGCGAAGCTGGCCGGCTTGGGAATGAGATAGGTCGCACCCTGACCGTCGCCCTTGCCGTCGGCACCATGGCAGATCAAGCAACTCTGGCGATAGACGGCAGCACCGCCGTATGACGCCTCCGGCGTCGAGGGAATCGGATTGATGACGGCGGCCGCATCTGCTGGGGCCTGCCAGTCATCTGCCGTCACCCATGTCCAGATTCCGCTGATGGCCATGAGCAGGAGGGGGGCTTGGAGATGCATATGGTGGATGCGACCTTCTAGGGGTGGACGACATTGGTCGTCAATTATGGGAATCGCAGAACGCATTCAGTGCGTGACCGCAGACCCCGGGGTCCTGGTCATCGAGATGGTATTATAGGTGCGCAGGAATATCAGCACATTACGCTGATCAGCCAGCGATATCTCCGCGATGACGCGCATGTGAACGCTGATGGCCCGCCATTCCTGGCTGCTGCGCGATGCGGGATCGGGAGATTCGTGGCAGCGCGAGCAGTTCTCAGCGAATACCCTGGCCCCCAGGCCGGCATTCTGCGCGGCGTCGTCGGCATGCGCATGGCCCGCGAAGAGCAGGAGCAGGGAGATCGCTGTGGCATTGGCCGTCCATGCGGTAGTGGTCATGATGCGCGCCTTCCTAGAACGTGAATGTGGAATTGAAGGAAATCTGATCTTCGTCATGGGCACTCGTGGCAATCGCCATCAGTGAAGATCTGATGAAGCTGGTGAAGTAGTAGTTCAGTCCGACTCCCAGTTCCGAGACATCCTGGAAGCCATTGTCGCTCAGGCTGCGCTGCATTCTGCCGGTGCGCAGGGTCGGTTCGAATCCGCTCTGCCATCCAGTGAGGTCGCTGAGGCGTCGTGATACCTCGATATAGCCGCCTTGGGTATGCTGGCGCGCACCGCTGGGGTCCTGATAGTCGAGGCGCACGATTTCGCCACGGATGATGAAGCGCTGGATATGGTAGTCGCCGTCTATCGCCACAGCGGCGAAGGAGCGCCGTTGGCTGTCATCGATGGTCGGATCGACAGTCTGATTGTTGATGATGTGCCCAGCCATGGCGGACAGGCCGATCTCGGCATTTGGCTGGGGCAAGAAGCCGACACGCCCACCGACAGTCGGCGGCACATGGGTCGTATTCACGGCGCCGAAGGAGAGGCGATTGTCTGGATCGGCATTGTCAGGACCGTTATAGACCGGCGGCGCGGCGACGAAGACATGGTAGTTGAGCCTTACCCCTGTGCTCGCTGTCCAGTCCCCCCGCACTTGCGCGCCGTCGATGGTCTGGTCGCCAGAGAATACCCCGTAATCCTCATTGTAGGGCGTGGGTGCGAGATTGGAGAATTTATTGATCCAGGTCGGCGAATAGCGCTCGGAGTAGGCACCGAAGGGAATGGGGAAGTAGCCCGCTTCGATGATCACATGGGAAAGAGCCGTGTAGGCCACCCACGCCTGACCGAGGCCGACACCGTTCTGCGTCGCATTCAGCTCGGCCACGAAGAGGAAGGTGTCTTTCGAGCTGAAGAGGAAGATCGGGTTGAAATCGGCGCTGGCGGTATAGCCCAGCCCCTTCTGCCTAGTCACGGTGACATCGCCATCTCCACCGACCGAGAATCCATTGTCGGTCTGGCCTTCCGCTTCGAGCTTCCAGACCCGGGCTTCGAGCGCCGACTCCGCTGCCGAGGTGACAGGCGGAGCCGTCACCGCCGCACCGGCTGGCGGCGATTGGACCTGTATCTGTGCACTCTCCTGCAGCAGTTTGATCTGCTGCTCCAGGGCATCAATGCGCTGCTTGAGAGCAGCAAGCTGATCGGCCGTCTGGGGTGTCTGTTCCTCCGCCATCGCACCGGTAGCGAATCCTGCAAGCAGGATGAGCGTAGCGCTCACGGTGTGTCGTGCATAGGCCATTGGTCGTCTCTCGCTCAGGGGGAAGACAGGGAATTGATGGGGATACATAGGTCCCAGGCCCACCTGAGCGCTATGGGGTATAACCCGACCGAGCGGAACGGCGGCGGTCGCAGCGGATGCCGCCTGGGCCGGATCCTGGTCACAGTGGGCGGTCATCGCCGTTTTCGGGGCGCCAGACCCCTAGATCGCCCGGTGATCCTTGCCAGCGGATTCTCTCCGCCCACGCACACCGACCAGAGCACCCACCGGGATGGGGTGGTGCTGGCCATGCGCGGATACTGTCCAGGACATCATTCCACGCGTGGCAATTCAGATCACGGCAACTGCGAACGAATTGCGTCTGATATCCGCGCTTGTGCCGGTTCTTGGCTGGCATAATTTCGACCTGGATGCAGCTGTCCGCAGCGAGATGGGAGAAGACCTATGAGGCGTGATGAGTGAGCTACCTATGCTGAAGGGCCGCTATCGGCTAGGACGGGTGATCGGCGAAGGCGGATTCGGGATCGTCTACGATGGCTATGACGGCACCACCCGCTCACGGGTGGCGATAAAATGCCTGCAGCACGTCGATCCTGAGCGCGTATTCCGCTTCAAGCGGGAATTCCGCCTTCTGGCCGATTGCCGGCACCCCAACCTGATCAAATATTACGAACTGATCGAAGATGGGGAAAACTGGTATCTGGTGATGGAGCATGTCAATGGCACCGACCTGCTCGGCCACATCCGCGGCAGCATCCCCCACGTGCGGGGCGGTATCACCCTGACGCTGCCTACCGGCGCCGGCGTGGCCGCCGAGTACACGCCGCCGACGCGTGGCCGCCAACCATCAGCGATCACGACCGTGCGCGAGAACCGTCATAGCGCTCGCCAGGTCGTCTCCGCCAGTCCCGACGAGATCGAGCGCCTACGCGGGGTCCTGCCGCAATTGGCCGCGGGTCTGGACCATCTGCACGATGCGGGACTCGTCCACCGAGACATCACGCCACGCAACATCATGGTCGATAATGACGGGCGACTGGTCATCCTCGACTTCGGTCTCGCACTGGGAGGTGACGAACTTGCGCCCAACCAGACTGGCACGCTCGTCGGCACGCCCAAATACATGGCTCCGGAGCAGGCTGCCGGTGAATCGGCGACGCCGCTGTCGGATTGGTATGCGGTCGGCTGCCTGCTCTATGAGGCGCTCGCCAATGTGCCGCCGTTCAGCGGAGGCGCCTATCAGATCATGCGCGATAAGCGCAGCCAGCCGGCACCTGATGTCCTGGATATATGCCCGCTGCTGCCTGGCGATATTGCAACGCTGAGCATGGCTCTGCTCGCGATCGACCCCGGTCGCCGGCCGCTCAATGCCGGTGATCAGCTCCGCCGCATCGCCTCTCCGGGAACTGATCCCGAGTCGACGTCCATCCGTATTCTCCCGGAGATCGGCCTGGTTGGCCGCACCGAGCAGCTGAAGCAGCTCGAGGCGGCACGACGCCAGGTCGAGGAGCTGGCCGGTACCGCCGTTCTGCTGGTCCACGGATCATCTGGCATCGGCAAGTCGGCCCTGGTGAATCATTTCCTGCACCGACTCCACGACAGCAGCCATCTGTTGCTACGCAGCCGCTGCTACCAGCACGAATCGCTGCCGTTCAAGGCCATCGATGGGCTGGTGGATGCCCTGGGCGAATATCTCAATTCCGCCAACGATGAACTGGTGGGCAGGCTGCTGCCGAACCAGGTCCAGTACCTGGCGCGGCTGTTCCCATCACTGCGTCTCGTGCCGTTGATCGAGCGCTGCGGCGAGGGTGTCGTCGCGACACTCGATCCCCACGAGATGCGGAGGCGCGGCTTCCAGGCCTTGCGCGACCTGCTCCACCGCCTTGCCGAGCGCAAGCGCCTGGTCATCGCCATCGATGACATTCAATGGGGCGATGAAGACAGCATGAACGCGCTGGTCGAGGTGCTCGCACCGCCGCATCCGCCCTCTCTCCTGCTGGTGATGTGCGCACGCAGCGACGACAGCGGTCCGGTCGTGGCACAGGCACGCAAGGCGATGTCGCAGTCGGGCATCACCCTCACCGACGTCGAGCTCGGTCCGCTATCGGGAGATGAAGTCGATGAGCTGACGCGGCGGCTGATCCAGCAACGGGGCGGGATCGCCTCGGGCAGCGATCTCATCACTGCGGTGCACCGAGAATGCGGTGGCCATCCGCTGCTGCTCAACGAGCTGGTCCTTGCCGGCGGTCCGGATGCCAGCGAACAGCATCCGACGCTGCGTCACCTGCTCGCCCGCCGCCTCGAAGCGCTGCCCACCATCGCCCGCCGACTGCTCGAGTTCGCCGCCATCGCCGGCCGACCGCGACCATTGGCGATCCTGATGCGGGCGGTGGGAGAAGGCGAGAATATCGCCTCCGCCATGCATCTCCTGGCAGGGGAGCGTTTGATCCGCATGCGCGGAGTCGGCGGCCACGATGAGGTCGCGATCTATCATGACAAGATCGCCGAGACCAGCCTGCAGCTGATCAATGACGAGCAGACCCGCAATTACCACCTGAGCCTCGCAGAAGCCATTGCCGCCCTGTGCGATCCTGCCCAGGAGGCCGATGCGCTGGCCACGCACTATCTCGCCGGTGGCGATCGGCTGAAAGCCGTCAACTACGGGATCATCGCCGCAGACCACGCCGCGAACACCCTGGCTTTCGACCGTGCCTCCGAGCTCTATCGCATCGTCCTTGGGCTCCTGCCCGCCAATAGCGAGCGGCCGGATCTTCAGCTCAAGCTCGCCGATGCCCTGGCATATGCCGGCCATGGTCCAGATGCTGCCCGAGCGTACCTCTGCGCAGCCGGGACCACCGAGCCGGTGACCCGACTCCATGCATTGGACCGGGCGGCAGGCCAGTACCTGCGTAGCGGCTACATGGACGATGGGCTGCGTGCGGCACGTGCCGTGCTCTCGGAGGTCGGCGTCCCCTGGCATACCAACTCCCTCTCGGCCCTCATATCGCTGCTCTTCCGGCGCCTGCGCATCCGCTGGCGCGGGATCGCCTTCAAGGAACGGCAGGTCGACGATATCCCCGCTGATGGTCTGGCCCGCATGGATGTGCTGTGGTCCCTCGGCCATGGCCTTGGTGGTGTCGACACGGTCCGGGGCGCCGAATTCCATTCCCGCCACCTGCTCATGGCGCTCAACTTTGGCGATCCCTACCGCATCAGCCGCGGCCTTGCGTGGGAGGCGATCCTCACCGCTGCGGAAGGGGGGGCAGGGGGCCGGCTCCGTGCCCGCGAGCTCATCGACAAAGGCCATGCGCTCGCACGCCGTCTGCACAACGAACATGCGGCAGCGTGGAATTGGGCGGCCGAGGCCTACTCCTACTGGTGCGAAGGGCGCTGGACCGACGCCGTGTCCTGCTGCGAGGAAGCGGCACGACGTTACCGTGAGAAGTGCCTGGATATCACCTGGGAGCTGGGCTCGGTGTATGCCTGGTGCTGGATGCCGGTCCTGTGCTATAGCGGCCAGTTCGCGAAACTGCGTATGCTGGTCACCCAGGTCGAGCGCGAATTCGGACAACTTGGCGATCTCTACACGCTGGTCACCATGGCGACCGTGGTCAAACCCTGGCTCACGCTGCTCGATGGCGATCCTGAGCGGGCACGAAGCGAATCCGCCCAGGCGGTGGCGCAATGGTCGCGCCAGCATTGGCATCTGCAGCACCTCTTCGATCTCATGACCCGTGCGCGTACGCTGCTCTATGACGGCGACGGCCTGGGGGCATTGCAGGCGCTCGAACGGGATTGGCCACGCTATCGTTCCAGCATGCAGAATCGTCTGCAGCTCAAGCGCATGTTCATGCATGGGCTGCGTGCTCAGGCCGTGGTCATGGCCTGCGTGCAAGGCACCATCCCGGCAACGCGGATACGTGAGGCCGCGTCCTATGCTCGCAAACTCGAAGATGAAGGCACGCGCTGGGCATCGGCCTATGCCGCCTCGGTCCGCGCGGCGATCCTGGTGCTGGACATGCACCGGGAGCAGGCCCAGACCGCTTATCGCGCGGTCGCCGATGAATTCCATGAGGCAGGCATGGTGGTCCACGCCGCCGCCGCTCGCCGACGTGCTGCGGAGCTGATGAAAGGCGAGTTCGCAGCAGAGGCATTACGTGCTGCGGACCATGAGCTTCGCCAATTGGGTGCAGCCGATCCTGCGCGTTTCGCAGCCGCGTGTGTCGCCGGCATGCCGCCCTAGGCGGTCAGCAGGGGCGGCTCATTCCTCGTCGAGGGTGATGACCTTGACCCGGATCGAACCGCTGGCGGAGTACGGCCGGCCACGGGGGAAGTTGGCGTAGAAGCACAAATCGCCATCGCCGGTGATCAGACCCGGCTTCTTGCCCGGAGTGCTGCCTACGCCGACCTGCAGGTCGCCCCACCGGCGCCCTGTGCTATCATCCCCGGCCGCGGTGCAGGTGAACTCCATGCGCCTGATCGCCGATGCATTGGACCAGGTTTCGGTGGGGTGGGGGACGACACGATAGGTCACGCCTGCGACCAGGCGGAAGCTGGTCTCGGTGCGGAGACGTGTCGCCTGGATCTCGAACATCGGAGCCCTGAGCTTCTCCCACTGTACGGCAGTGATGTGATCGTAGTCGAAATTCGCAGGCAGCGGCAGGAGATTGTGCAGTTCCTCGAGCCGCTTCTCCATCACCGCATGATTGATGCCTTTGGTCGCCGGCTCGGCCAATTCGTACCAGTAGGCTGCCCGCGCCAGGAGGCTGAGACGGGAGGTCGTGTTGTTCTTCTTCCCGGCATCATACCACAGGTCGGCGATCTCCCCTTGCTGCGCCGGAACTGTCGGATTGGCGAGTTCCATGTCCGCGAGCTTGGCAAGCCCCTTGTCGGAACCTCGGCTCAGCAATGGCAATCCGGTCTTCAGATCGCCTGCCTCGAAGGTGAAATACTTGCCCGCATTGGTGTTGGCATCGCCGTCATCGGGGCTGTCCAGCAGTTTGTCCAGGTATTGCACCACATTCAGGTTGACGTGCGCCAACGCCGCCTTCTTGGCGGCAAGGGCATCGATACCGATGAATGAGGCGGCCAACAGATCCACGGCGGTGATGACATGCTCAGGATCATGCTGCGCGATGGCGACATCGCGTGCCTCGCTGAAGAGGGCGAAGCGCAGTTGGGGGTTGTCGGCCGTCTCCTGCCCCTGGCTCAGCAGTTTGGCGATTAGCGCCTGGCGCTGCTTGGGCTTGGTCTTGGCGTAGTCATCCTTGAGCAGATCCCGCACCGTCGCGACGGCCGTCTTCAGCGCCTCCGGGCTGGGGGGGTCCTGCTTGGTGCCGTTGGTGACCGACTTGCTGAACAGCGTTTCGCGTTTGCGGGTGTTGGCATCGCCCAGGTTTTGCGCATAGCGTTGCTGGGCATCGAGACTCAAGCGCTGGGATTTCAGGCTGATCTCGCTGCCCTGGAACCGCTCCGCCACTTCGAAGAAATGGATGGCGATCTCCATCTGGTCATCCGGGTGCTTGTCGGCAAAAGCCTGAGCCCGGTCGAAATAGGCTTGTGCCTCGCTTGCTGGCACGGCAGTGGCGGCCACTTGATCGACCTTTGCCAGTGCCGTCTGCACCGACGCATCCTGATGCTTCTGCGCCACGTACTCGGTCAACGAATCCAGGTTCATGCGCTTCTTGCACCAGAAGATATTGGCCTGCAGATCGCAAACCTTATCCTGGTCATGCGTTTTGTCATAATACGCCAGTGCCGCGCCGAAATCGATGGCGGCATCGACGATGCGCTTTGGCTCGGTGTCCGATTCCCGCATGGCAGCTTTGGCCTGGCTGATGAGGGCCTCGGCCTCGGCTTCCGTAGTTGGATCGGCAGCACACAAGGGCAGACACATAGTCAGTAACAGCAATGACACAAGGCGCATACGCAGGTCCCGCATGATTGATTGTCGAGAAGAACCGGTCAAGGGCAAGAATGGAGGCCGTGGCACGGGGTGTTCACACCTCCAGATCGTAACCTGCTGGGATACCATGCCGTTGAGTCCTGTGTGCCGCGCGCACAGGTGCGTCCCGCGTCGGTCATTTGTGCCATCCATAGCGGCATCATGGCGTTCAGCGACAGGGAGATTTCCGCAACTTAAGCGCTCAACACTGGCGCTGATGCCACCCATGCTCGAGTGGTACGCATCGTGGACAGCAGGCCCTGATGAACGGTTGAGGTGCCACATCATGATGAGATACCCAGGTGTCCGCACAGTGCTGATTGGTCGCGGCATTTGGCGTAGCAGGAGGCGGCCGCATCCTCAGACGTGGATGGCGAACCTGCGCGCGAGCACGAGTGCGTTCTGGCTTCCCTCCCGTCGCGCACGGATCCATTGCGTACCTAAGTAATCACCAGCCGGAGGTGCGCCGTCGCAGAGCAAGCCCCACGACTTAGGCATGAAAGAGCACCGTGAGTGACAGGTCATGAAGGTCATAGATGAGTGGATAGCCGACCACGACCACGCAGCAGGCCATCGGTGTCGACGATCCCCTGCATTCCCATCGATAAGGACCCGTCCATGCGCCTACTCTCCGCCATGACCATCGTACTCTTCGGCCTGGTGCTGCTGGCCGGACCCTTGGTTGCTGGAGATCCGCCTGGAGCCGCAAAGACGACCCCAGGCCAGGCCCAGGGGACCCAACAATCGGGGAAGGGCACCATCATCTCGATTGACGCCTCTGCAGGCACGATCGACTTCCGCATCACCGATGATCAGGGGAAGAATGCGACCACCATGGTCCTGACGATCACGGCGACCACGACCATTACCAAGAACAAGAAGACGGCGACCGTTGACAACCTCAAGGTCGGCGATTCCGCCACGTTCACATTTACCTCGACTATCGATCCGAGCGCGGGTACGGCACTGACGATCAATGCGCTCAAGCCCAAGGGTAGAAGCAAGAAGGGCGCACCGGCCAATTAGGCCACGCCCAACTGTGTGACAGCCCAGGGGTCCACCTTGTTGTCCTCGAAGGCTCCACGGCGCGCTCGAGATGGAGGTCGTGCCCCTAGCGGTTCAAAAGACAGGAGCGTACCGTAGGTAATCGCAGGTGCGCGACCCTGTGCAGACAGGTGGCGCTTGACAGACTCGCCAAATGAAGGGTATCTTCGTTTGGAAGGTCAGGGCCGGATCAGCCATCAGGCACAGAGCGAGGCGCTGGGAGACACCAACCACGCCGCACGACATTCGGCCGCAGTCCTGTTGTCCTCGCGATGCGACCCCTGGTCAGCCAGGTGGACATCCGGCCCTGCTTCCATTCTTTCTCCTGACCGCACTACGCGGCAGGGGCAGGCCAAGCGCAACGGCAGCGCCCATCATGGTTGATGATGCTGCACGCGGTGATGAGACCGTTGGCGATTCGCTCATCGCGACTGAAACCACCATTTTTCAATGACATGGGATCGTCCATGGACGGTCAGCAGGATGGCGATCAAAGGACGCGCCTGAGCTGCGATTTTTCGCTGACGTTCCGCCGGACGGAGAGCGTGAGCGCTCAGGGCGTCTTGGTTGCCGTAGATGTCGACCCGGACGGTGCCGGGCCTGCCACCGGTGAGGCCGAGGGGGGTGCACTGGGCTTGGCGGGATCGGCTGCAGGCGCTCCAGCTGGGCCAGCGGTCTTGGTCAATTGATTCAGATCAGCCTGAGCCTGGTCCATATCCTTCACCGCAGTAACACGACTCGCGGTCAGATCCTTCGTCTTCTTGTCCGCCGTCTTCTTTTCATCGGTCAGAGCGGCAATCTTCGCTTTGCATTGACTCACGACATCATCAGCACCGACGGCCGCATCACGAGCGGCATAGTACGCCTTCTGGGTATCGCTCACATTCTGACTCAGCTGGGCCATATTGGGGGCTGGGTTGTTAGGCCCATAGCCACCGGGCGGCCGAGGCTGATTGCGCGCCGAATCGAACGCCCGCTGCGCCGCATCGTAGGCCGATTTGGCCGCCGTGGCTGCCTGGACGAGTGCCTGAGCAGCCGCCTGCTCCTTGGTCACCTTGGCCACGTCAGCATCCAGGAGCGGAGCACGCTTCTTGATGGCATCCAACTGGCGATCGATGCTGGCAAGATGGGCCGTTTTGTCATCGAGCGCCTTCTGAGCGGTCTGGACGGCAAGCTGTTCCTTCATCGTCGCACGCAAGGCGTTAGCTTCGTCAATAGTCATGATCTTGCCCTGGAAGCGCTCCTTGCCTTGGCTCGCCAGCCACTCGCTCTCCTTGACCCATTTCCCGTCGACTTCAGCAAGGCCGAGATCCTGCAGCAGTCTGCGGGCCCCATCTGAACTGGTGTCTATCGCCAGCGTCTTCTTGGCCTCCTCGATGGCGTGATCGGTCAGGACCTGATCCTTGCACCAGCGCGCCAGCGTCAGGTGATCATCAGCGCTCTTGGCTGCCCCGCTCTTGCTGTTGTAGACATCCTCGGGATTCGCCATCTTGACGACATTGACAATGTCATCGCGCTTATATCCGATCGTGATCGACATCGGGGCACCGGACTTGGATGCCAAGGTCGATTTCACCGTAACGGCCGCGTCATCTTCACTGACGAGTTCGCCCTTGACCACACGTCCATCGACGAGGTGGAGTTCAACCTGTTGCGCAGCATGGACATATGGCGCTGCCAGGAGGGTGAACAACGCACTGGCAGCGAGCAGACGTAACCTAGGCATCGATACTCCGGTGTCAGGCACAAGAGGTCTAGGAAGACGGTGCTGTCTCATCGGAACTGCTCCCGACGTCCAGTGGTATGTCGTTCACGCTCGCGGCAGCGCACCAGACAGTATGTACATGTGCCGGCCACGTGGGGACCGTACCAAGGTACGCTACCCATGATTCTCAGACCGAGTTCGGCAGGCCTGACGCGTGTGCTCGGGTCTCTGTGGTAGAGAAGCATGCCGAGACTGGTGGTGGATGTTGAGGTCTCTGGTTCAGGACGGCAGAGAGGCAAGATCACTGCTGTCCAACTAAGGACGACGTAAAAACGATAGACGACTGGTATTTACCGCGTGATATGCATAGATGAAAGTGAAACGATTTCAATGCAGAATGCCCTCCTGGGGCTGATTCAGCCCCTTGACAGGGGGCTCCATGCATACCGGACGGCTTGTGTTCGCTCAGGTTATGGACCTGTTGCCCTTGCGGGATCTCCATTGATGTGCGAAGCGATATCCGGATCGACGGCCATCGCGAACTTTCTCCTGTCTGGATCAGTTTTTGTGCATGGCCTTCGCCCAATTGACCTGCCGGGAGAGCCTGCGGGACATCGAGTCCTGTCTGCGGGCAGTTCCCGCCAAGCTCTACCACCTGGGAATTCGCGGCACCGTCTCGCGTACGACCTTGGCCTATGCGAACGAGCAACGGGATTGGCGAGTCTTTGCCGGCTTCGCCCAACTGCTGATTGCCGAGGCTCGGGGAACTTTATGGCAAGGACACAACTGTTGCCGACCTCACGCAGACGCTTTACGCGTTGGATTCTACGACCATCGACCTCTGCTTGGAACTTTTCCCGTGGGCAAAGTTCCGCAGGACAAAGGCGGCTGTAAAACTGCATACGCTGGTCGACTTGCGCGGTTCTATTCCGACGTTCATCCACATAACCGACGGGAAAATCCACGATGTCAACGCTCTGGACTAGATCATTCCAGAGCCCGGTGCCTATTACATCATGGACCGGGATTACCAGGATCTTGAGCGATTCCATCGACTCCATTTGGCAGGTTCGTTCTTCGTCACGCGTCCCAAGACGACATTGCTGCTGCGCCGCATTCAATCCCTGCCCATCGACAAAACCACTGGAGTGAGGTCGGACTGGATCGTCAAGGCAGACGGCGTGACGACGGCTAGCCCAACACGGTGTCCCATGTATTGGAATAGTTGAGACGCCCTCGGTCCTGCCAGCCCTGATTCCCTCGCTGACGTCCTACGACCTGGTACTGGCGGGCTACCGTCGAGACCGGATGGACGCCATGCGGACTGCGCTGGGGCCCTTGGGGGCTGCGGCCAGACTGCTCACCGTCTTCCCCGACATCCCGCATACACCCCGAGACTCGTTGGAGTTCCTGGGCATTGCGCAGCTGCTCGATCACCCCGACCCGAAGCCACCCATCACAGCGCCACTGCTTCGGGAGATCGTGGACTTTGCCCGCCGGCGGCTGGCCGATGGCTGTGCGACCGAGGCGCTCACGGCGATGGGCATGCAGCACGTCGACCTGATCACGGCATACCGCATCGGATAGTGTCCCATCGATACCCGAACTGCCCTCTCGCGCGATGCCCAGCGTGCCTTGAGTGGCCATCGCGTGGCCGACTGCCTCATCCTGCCGGCCTTTGAATCCGACGGCAATTCCTCCCGCTTGGAATAACCCGTATTCACTGGGATGGACAAATACATTGCGCTGCTCCGACCCGCGCCGACTCTGGCGCTGGGCGCTGGGCGCGGGCACGGCATTGCCGTCGGCTCGGCTTGGAGCAGCGCAATGTATTTCGAATGGGATGGCATAGCGCGACGCCACGGTGGGCCGGACGATGCGATCAATCGCCACGATCATCGGCGTATAGGCCTGATCATGACGTGCCGTCAGGATGGTGCCTGGAAGAAGGTCGGCATGACTGATCCAGTGCGCGCCCAAGGCCCAGGCGGAATTGATGAGCCAATCCGCGATGCCATCGCCATTCTCGGCTTGCCGCTGCTTGAATTGAAGCGCACGGGAACGGGCCTCGAACGGACCAGGCTGGGCCCAATCGACGAGGATGACCGGAGTCGGATAGATCACCTGGGAGTAGGCGACATGGAAGCAGCGCATGGGCCGGTCGAAATGGAGCACCTTGCTCAGGAAGGGATTGAACTCCATCCGGGGCAACCCGGGGGATCGGAATGCGAACGCCTGATGCGGTGACGGGGTGGACTCGAAGATGCTCATGGTGGCGTTCCGTGGGGAGTGGCAGGGGGGATGTGGGGGAAAGTGTGGACGGCGGACGCCTTCGCGCGGGAGGGGCGCTGACGCGGACGGCGGACACCGGTGGCCTTCAGGGCTGCCGCCAGCCGCACGGAGGCGACCAGGAGGTTCGAGATGTCATCGGGAGTAGCCATCTCCGAGCGCACGGCGCTGCACCACCAGGTGGCCGCTGCGGTGAAGTCCTCAGCGGCCATCCGCCGCGGGTCCGAATAGGAGACCTCATCATACCCCGCACACACGTATCGCTTCAGGCGGTCCTGGATGCGGTCCAGTTCCTGTGCTGTGACGCGCTCGACGAGTGCAGGAGGAATAGCACGCCCCTGCAGGTTCCACCGACCACGCAGGACGTGGCGATTGCGGTCAGACCAGACTTCCACCCGGTTCCTATCTTTGCGAATATACATGCACCCATCGTACCAGGAGAGCAGACGAGCACAGCGCAAGGAGGGCCGCGGCACGGGGCCTATGCCGAAAATCCCCCAAACGCCTGACGCGGTGAGATCCTCACGAGGGACATATCCCCCTTATCCCTGTAACGTACTTTTAAGCCGTTACATGGCACGACGACGGGTGTCACTGCGAAAAAGCACGTCACAGGTCACCGCCACCGGACCACGATCGACCTCGCCCTGTTGTCCTCTTCCGGGAGAGGCACCATCGCCGGGTTGAATCCCATTGTGTGCGGCACGCACTGCGAGCGACAGCCCCAGCGGACGAACCACCGGCCCGTAGGGCATGAGGAGCGGAGCTCCGGCGGCCATCCTGCGCCCACGGACGGCGGTCATCACACCCGTCGAGGAAGCGATGGGTGCGGATCGGTCGAACGAGCGGAGTCGCGCGGATGCCATGATCGCCAGACGGACTAGAGGTGGGTGAAAACAAGGGGAAACGGCCAAAAGCCAGGCCCTGTAAATCCTTGTCGGATCAGAACACCACGAGTCATGAAAGAGCCCACCTCCCAGGTCGCGCTCGATCAGCAATCGCCAGACGGACTCTTATGGCACAGCGGGAAAAAATCGGGAGAATAGCCCAATGGCAAGCGATGCCGGCAGAACGAATCGACGTAACCCCTTGATAATGGCCCCCAGTTTGGTCGCGTCTCGTTCACGATCGCCATTCTTGTGTCTTAAAGAGATAAGGGGTGTGAAAACACGAAATTTACAAAAGACGGTAAAATCACGGTTTTACGTGGGCGTAGCCCAAGCGGTGGAATGTGCAGGCGCATCGCACCGGAGTCCTCGTCCAGGCCCGTCATACCGTCAGCTCCGTCAGGAGCGTCACCGGAGGTTCGTAGAGCCGTCAACGCGGCGTGTCGTCGCCGGACCAGATCCGACGGATCGTCGACGCCTGTCAGCGCGGGAATCCCTGACCGTGATTGCCGCTCGAAGAGGAACGTCTGTGAGGGTGCCAGCGTCGCCACCGTGGGGGAGTTGTGTGCGTAAGTATCGCGTATGCATCCACTCCCCTGGCAAGTGTATTTCACAAAAGTTACAGATACTACCGCGGCATCACCACAAGCCCAGTCGCGCAGCAGGGGCGTCGGTCAGGCCCGTGTGGCCATCAGCGCCAGCCCTGACAAGGGCGTAGTCCCAGGAACGTCGGTCCGGTTCAGCCGCGCAGAGGCGTCGGCCAGCCATCGCCGCTGGGTTCTCAGTCGGACCGCTGACCCCGGCACTGGTCCACCACCAAGTCTGGTCCTGGGGAACAGGATGATGCCCGGGACGGCCCACGGGGGGGTTCCCTGGCTCGAGCTCGGCCAGCAGGAACCCTCCCCGCTCTCCCCCGGTGGAATCCCTGCGGACCATCGGTAGTCTTCCACCATGTCAACGGCTCGCCGACCCGTGAAACGCCCGCAAGCGGTCCTTCAGACGGTGGAGGTCCTGAGGCACGCCGCCGAGGTCGTCACCGCTGCGATCAGGAAGCACGGTACGCCGACGCCACCTCCCCGCCGTCGAGGGCGGCGCTAGCACACGTGTGACAACCCCTGATGGCTAGCCCGGGCAGGCCACCCTCGTTGTTCGCCAGGGTGATCGCAGCCGACTATGGCACTGACGGGCCAAGTCCACCTCCGGGCGGGCAATGAGCGGATTGGGACCGTGAAATCCAAGTCTTTGGTGCGTGCTCGATCTCCTGGTTGCGGCCCTCCAGACGCAGGATGATCCGGTACCGTTCCAAGGTCCGGATATTGGCCCGCCCGCCCCGCAGGAGCACGGCCTCGACCGAATCACTTCCGGTGGGGATGAATAACGTGCATTTATCCCGATAGGCAAGAAGGCTGAGAACGGTCGCAGTGAGATCATCCTCGCTGCGCTCTTCGTCAATCACATAGGCATGACGGTATTTATTCGCCAGGGCAACGCCGCCATCAGCCACCAGGTCGGCAATGGACGTGCGGATCGACTCATCGAGGTCAGCACCATACCGTTCGGTGAGGAAGCGGATATCCTCCAGATCGCGGGGCTTGATCCTCCCGCCCTGATCGTCCATCGCCGCGAGCTTCTGAGCGGCAAGGGCGCTGATGGTATAGGTGCGATACCGATTGACTCTATACGCCAATGACGTATAAACGCTCATGCGGTTCGAGTGGGATTCCGGCAAGGAGGAGGCCAACCTCAGGAGACATGGCATCGATTTCACCACGGCGGCCAAAGTATTCTATGACCCAGACGAGATCACTGAATATGATGACGACCATAGCCAAGGCGTCGAGGATCGATGGACGACAATCTGACTTGTGGACGGCCTGCTGCTCCTTGTGCGAGTAACCTGGACTGAACGTGATGGCGATGACATCATCCGCATCATAAGCGCTCGCTTGGCTGGCCCCAAGGATCGGGCGCTCTACCACGATGGGTGAGACATGAGCATGATCACGAAAACTGCGGACGAAATTCGCGCCCACCGACCCGATCCGGCGATGCTCGCTCGTCTCCGTGCCAAGCGCGATCAGAACAGCGCCCCAGATCCTGATGGGGCAATCGGCGAGCCCGTTTTCAGAATCAGGGGAGCGGTACGCCAAAGGATGATCCAGGGCACGTACCAAAAAGGCGATATGGCTGCATTTCGAGCGGCATTCCTGGGAGTGAGCCAGGCCCGTTTCGCAATCGCCTTGGGCATCAGTGTCGATACCTTG